>NZ_JBQFPT010000018.1:0-72039 GCF_056536505.1 Ruegeria sp. CL3
TGGTCGCCCTCGCCAAGGCGCTGTTCCGCGACAGCCAGCGTGACAAACACGCCGAGGCACCACAGGCCGCAGAATAAACCCACCAAAACACAAACAATCAAAGCGCCGCCCCAAAGGGCGGCGCTTTTTTTGTTGATACAGTAGGACCCCGTAGAAAGGGCGCTTTCGGTTATCCGGCGACGACACTCTGCCGTTGCACACCCAGCCCTTCGATCCCAAGCTCCATGCGGTCGTCCGACTTGAGGTACGTCTGTGGGTTCTGTCCCATGCCAACGCCCGGAGGCGTCCCGGTCGAGATCACATCACCGGGTTGTAGAGACATGAACTGCGACAGGTGCGAGATTACCGTCGCAACGCCGAAATGCATCGTTCTGGTCGAGCCGTCCTGATACCGGTGCCCGTTTACTTCAAGATACATCAGCAGGTTCTGCGGTTCGGGCACCTCGTCGCGCGTTACTAACCAAGGGCCGATGGGGCCAAACGTGTCGGCGGACTTGCCTTTAACCCACTGGCCTGAGCGGTGCAGCTGAAAATCACGCTCGGACAGGTCGTTGACGACGCAATATCCAGCCACATGATCCAGCGCATCTTCTTCCGAAATATACTTGGCCTCTTTCCCGATGACGACGCCCAGTTCGACCTCCCAATCAGTTTTGCCCGAGCCGCGCGGAATTTCGACGGTATCGTCCGGGCCAATGATCGCCGAGGTTTCCTTGAAGAATATCACCGGCTCTTGCGGAAGTTCCATACCGCTTTCGGCGGCGTGATCTGCGTAGTTCAGACCGATGCAGATGAACTTGCCTACCTGACCCACGCAAGCACCGATTCGGGGTGAGCCATCGACCATCGGCAAGCTGGCGGGATTAAGCGCCCGCAACCGTGCAAGCGTTTCATCTCCCAACGCCTCGCCCGATATGTCACTGGCGATGCCCGAGAGATCGCGGATCGCCCCGCCATCATCCAGAAGCCCGGGTTTCTCAGCGCCTTTGGGGCCATAGCGGAGCAGTTCATATCAAGTTCCTTCGTTGCTCAGATGGTCCAGCCGCCGTCAAGCGCAACGGCTGTTTGGTGGTATTTCTGCAGACATCGCTCGCAAGGGCCATCCTGCAGCGTCAAACATCCTCGGGAAGCAGGTCAGTGGGAATGTCCTGGTAGCACACCGGCCGTAGGAAACGACGGATCGACAGAGTGCCAACCGATGTAGCGCCGAAATTTGTCGATGCCGGGTAGGGGCCGCCATGAACCATGCTGTCGCAGACCTCGACCCCTGTCGGGAAGCTGTTGGCCAGCAAGCGCCCGGCTTTACGCTCCAGCAGTGGCAGCAGCGCCTGTGCGTCGGACTTATCGCCGGGGGCCAAATGCAAAGTGCAAGTCAGCTGGCCTTCGATAGCGCGCGCAATCTGCTGCATCTGAGCTGAGTCGCGGACGCGGACAACGATGCCGAGCGGGCCAAAGACCTCTTCTTGCAGTTTGTGGTCGGCCAGCCAGTCATCACCCGACACCGCGAACAAGTAGGGGGCCGCATCACGCGTCGCGCAGCTGGTGCCCATGATCTGGGTGACTCCGGTTCCCGCCGCGACACGTGAAACGCCCTGACGGTAGGCTTCGGCAATGCCATCGGTCAGCATGGTTTGCTCGGCCACAGAGGACAGGCCCGCCTCGGCGGCGGACTGGAACGCATTTGCCTCGGGGCCTTCAATGATAACCGCGATACCGGGATTGGTGCAGAACTGACCTGCTCCCATTGTCAAAGAGCCAGACCAGCCGGCCCCGATCTCGGCCCCGCGCGCGGCGGCGGCTTGCGGCAGGATGAACATTGGATTGACCGAGCCAAGCTCTCCGAAGAACGGGATGGGTTCGTCGCGTTGCGCGCACAGATCGAACAGGGCGCGACCTCCAGCAAGGCTGCCGGTAAACCCAACCGCCCGGATCAGAGGATGCTGCACCAGACGCGTTCCCACATCCCGTTTACCGCCTTGCACCAATGAGAACACACCGGGATGAACGCCTGTCGCCTTGATGGCAGCGTCGATGGCCTGCGCGACGATTTCACCCGTACCCGGATGCGCCGAATGGCCCTTGACAACGACGGGGCAGCCTGCGGCCAAAGCCGCAGCCGTATCGCCCCCCGCGACCGAGAAGGCCAGCGGGAAGTTGGACGCGCCGAACACGGCCACTGGCCCCAGCGGACGCTGGATCATGCGCAGGTCGGGGCGGGGCAGGGGCGCGCGATCGGGCATGGCCGGATCGTGGCGCATGTCCAGATAGTCGCCCGCCTCAATGTGATCGGCGAACAGACGCAGCTGAAGGACG
Source organism: Ruegeria sp. CL3 (assembly GCF_056536505.1). Taxonomy (NCBI): domain Bacteria; kingdom Pseudomonadati; phylum Pseudomonadota; class Alphaproteobacteria; order Rhodobacterales; family Roseobacteraceae; genus Ruegeria; species Ruegeria sp. CL3. The sequence goes on from NZ_JBQFPT010000018.1 coordinate 2,314, forward strand.
GTACGGCCACGTTCGCCTTGCAAACGGGCCTCGGGCAGGCCGGTTTCTTGCGTTCCGATTTCAGTGATCGCATCGCCACGTGCGTCAATCTCGTCGGCAATCTTGCGCAGCAAGGCCGCCCGCTCGGTCCGGGTCGACCATCCGAATGAGGCAAAGGCCTCTTCGGCGGCGTCTACGGCACGGTCGACCAATGCGGGCGTGCCCACTGCAAAGTCATGGCTGGGACCATGGGCCGGTTCCGATGCGAAAGTGGCGTCTGCGCCGACCCATTCGCCAGCGATCTGGTGTTTTCCAGTCAACATATTGGTTCTCTCTTAAAGCAGGCCGCGTTGGGCGAGGTTTCGCATCAGATGTGAGGCCCCGAAGGTCCATTCAGGGCATTCCGTGGACAGGCGCACCGTGTTTGTAAGTGCCCCAAGCTGGCTGTTGGCGATGGTGACGATATCGCCAAGTTTATGGGTGAAGCCTCCTCCGGGCGTGTCGCGGTCCTGAGTTGGGGCAAAGAGCGTGCCCAGAAACAACATCAGCCCGTCCGGGTATTGGTGATGGCGTCCAATGGTCTGTTTCACAAGATCCGCAGGATCGCGGCTGATCTGGGACATGGAAGACGCGCCATTCAGAACAAACCCATCGGGTCCGGTGACAGTCAGCGTCAACTCGGCCTTGCGCACGTCGTCGAGGGTGAAGCCATCGTCGAACAGCCGGATCATTGGGCCGATCGCGCATGAGGCGTTGTTGTCCTTGGCCTTGCTGAGCAGCAGGGCCGAGCGCCCCTCGACATCGCGCAGATTCACATCGTTGCCCAGCGTCGCGCCCTTGATTTCACCGCGTGAGGTTACGGCCAGAACCACCTCGGGTTCGGGGTTGTTCCAGGTGGAAATCGGGTGCAGCCCGATATCCGCGCCCGCGCCAACCGAGGACAGAACCTGCGCTTTGGAGAATACCTCGGCATCTGGTCCGATCCCGACCTCGAGGTACTGGCTCCAGAGACCTTCTTCGATCAGCGCCTCTTTGACTTTTGCGGCCTCATCCGAACCGGGCGTGATATTGGACAGGCTGTCGCCGATCCGCTCCCCGATGCGCGACCGTATCGCGTCGGCTTTGGCTGGATCGCCTGCGGCCTGTTCCTCGATTACGCGCTCGACCATCGAGCCGGCAAATGTGACGCCGCAGGCTTTGACCGCTTGCAGGTCACACGGCGCCAGCCACTGATGATCCGCGTCAATAGGGCCAAGGTCTTCGCCTAGCGCCGCACGGACGTAATCCGCTGCATCGTCCCGCTCGAGAATATCCCGAACGGTTGGCGCAGTTTTAGACGTGACATCGACCACGCGGCCATCGCGCAGGGTCACAACGCAGGGGCCAATCCCAGCGCGCTCAATACGTCCGAGCCACAGCCCGTTGGAGTCCAGATTTGGTAGAGTCATATCAATCCCTGAGGTTATAGGCCCGCGCGGCGTTGCCACCCATGACGGCATCTCGTTCGGAGCTGCTGAGCTGGCTCAACAAATGGTCTGTAGTTTCAAGCCAGCGTTCGTAGCTGCTGGCCAAGGTGCAAACCGGCCAGTCGCTGCCCCAGATCAGGCGGGACGGGCCGAAGCTGTTCAGCAGGTGGTCCACGTAGGGGCGCAGATCATCGACGGTCCAATCGGATGCGGCTTCGGTGACAAGACCGGACAGTTTGCACCATGCGTTGGTCTCGCTGGCCAGCGCTGCCATATCCTCAGCCCAACCCTCGAATATTGCGTCCCGGATCAGCGGCTTGGAGCCGTGATCAATGACAACCTTCATGTCCGGATGATGTGACACTAGCTTTCTGAGCGGTCCCAGATGCTGCGGCAAGGTCAATGCGTCGAAGGTCAGTCCACGCGCTGTAAGTTCAGTAAAAGTGGGGGTCAGAGCGTCGCCCAGCATCCAGAGCGGATCGGCAATGTCTTGGATCATCGGACGAAGCCCAACCAGCGTTGGGTGCGCATCCAACGCAGCGATCTGGGTCGCCGCATCCGGGGCTTCGAAATCGACCCAACCCACAACTCCTTTGATAAATGGAGTCTCATCGGCCAGGGACAGCATGTATTCCGTCTCGGCCACCGTTGGAGCCGCCTGCACCAGCACGGTGCCTTCAATGCCAGCGACTTTCAGCATCGGGGCCAGATCATCAGGGGTAAAGTCGCGGTAGATCACGTCCAAGTCAGGCGTCAGCCAGCCATAGTCCCCCCGCGCCACGGCCCAGAAGTGCTGATGCGCGTCAATCCTCACGCGATCACGCCCTTTTTCAGGATGATATTGCCATAGAGCCTGCGCTCGCCTGTTTGGACGATGGCAAACGCATTGGCCGCACGCTCATAGAAGGCAAACCGCTCAAGCCCCTGTACCTTGGCCGGGTTGTCCGCCGTCGCGTCAATGATGTCCTGAAAATCGGCGACGGCTTCGGGAATTGCGTCCGGATCACCGACCACCTGCATGGTCAGGGCGGGGTCGATCACGAATGTATCCAGAGGCATTAAGGATAGAACGGCCCGCAGCATCTCACTCGCGGTTGAGCCATCCGCTCGGATACACTCAGGGCCGGTGCTTGTGCCGGGAAAATTCGCATCCGCAATCACGATTTCATCACCGTGTCCCATGGCTCTGAGCGCATGTAGCAGGCTGGGCGACAGAATGGGGTCGATGTTACGCAGCATTGGCGGCCTCGCTCGGCAGCGGTGCATCCGGACGGATCAGCCCCTCGGACCACAGATCAGACCAGAGGCCCGGGGGCACTTCCCGCTCTAGCAGGGCCACGTTGGATTGCACTTCGGCTGCGCTGACAGCGCCCGGCACGACTGTTTTGACGCACGGATGGCCCAGAACAAATTGAAGGGCCGCCGCGATCAGAGGAGTGTCATGCGCGGCGCAAACGGCCTCGATCTTGCGGACGCGCGCAAGTATGTCCTCGGGCGCATCGGCGTAGTTGTATTTTGCACCCGGTACGGCTCCGGTTGCGAGGATGCCGGAGTTATAAGGCCCGCCCAGAATGATCCCCACGTCGCGCTTTTCACAAAGGGGCAGGAAGCTGTCCAACGCCTCTTGTTCAAGCAGCGTATAGCGGCCGGCCAGCAGGAAGCCGTCGAAATCACCCAGACCAAGAAGCTTTTCACACACCTGCCATTCGTTCACGCCTGCGCCGATAGCAGCAATCTCTCCGGCGTCGCGCAGCTCAACCAGTGCCTTGTAGCCGCCTCCGTCGAACAGCTCACGCACCTTGGCGTCCGACATTTCCTGACTGCCCTGGCTGAACACACAGACGTCATGCACCAGAAGGATGTCGGCATTTGCGACCCCGATGCGTTCACGGCTGGCCTCGTAGGAGCGCATCACCCCGTCATAGGTATAGTCGAAAACGATCCGTTTTTGCGGAACGTCCACAAAGGCCTCGGGCGTGACCTCATGGGGTTCGCAATTCAGTAGCAGGCGCCCGATTTTGGTGGACAGCTGGATATTCTCCCGCCCAAAGCGGGCAATCGCCTCGCCAAAGCGGCGCTCGGACCGCCCAAGTCCGTATTGCGGCGCGGTGTCAAAGAACCGAATGCCTGCATCGTAAGCCGCATGAAGCGCGGCCTGCGCGTCCTCATCCGACACCTTGCGGTACAGGTTTCCCAGCGGGGCACCGCCAAATCCCATCCGGGTCAGCGGAACGGGCCGCGCGGTACGGTTATTGAGCAATTCTGTCTGTGAAACGGTCATCCTGCCTCGCTATGCGACTGTTGGGTGAGGTTGAAAAGGTGGGGCTTTTGCTGCCTGAGTTCCTCGATGCGCGGCATCAACTGTCCCAAATGGGCGCGCATTGCGTCCTGAGCGACCTGCTCGTTGCGGCTGCAAATCGCGTCAAAAATGGCTTTGTGTTCCGCCAGTGTTTCAGCAATCCGGCCGGGGGTCGGCAGCAACAGCATCCGCGCCCGGCTCACCTGCAGAGAAACATTCTGCGCAACGTTGGCGAGGTGACGGAAGCCGGTGAAGTCCATCAGCATGCCGTGAAACTCTTCGTCGGCCTGATAGAAGCCAGGAACATCGTCATCTTCGATCAAAAGCTCTTGCAGGCGCATATTACGGCTGAGACGTTTTCGCTGATCTTCGGTCAGGTCACGCGTCACCTTGGCGACGGTTGCCAATTCGAGTGCTTCGCGCAGAAAGGCACCTTCGCGGATCTCATCCATCGAGAAATAGGACACACGCGTCCCGGATTGCGGGACTACATCCACCAGACCTTCAGATGCCAGCCGGGCGATAGCGTCCGCAACAGGCGCCCGTGACACGCCTAAACGCTCGCAAACCGGGGCCTTACGAAGGTTCGCGCCTGGTGGAAAGTCCAGCGCCAGAATCGCCGTTTTCAAAGAGTGGTGAACCCGCTGAGCCAGCGATCCTTCGGTGGTCGTAATCTCGGGCAGGAGAGAGGCATCAATATCTTGGAGCTTGTTCATGATCATCGTTTAACATTCTAACATGTTAGTTGACAAGAGCAGATATAGCACTTAGCAACATGGGCCAAGCAAGCGGGGAAGTGATGCAAGCACACGACGGCATAAATGTTCTGGAAAAGGCGGCACGGGACGTCGTTCAGCTTAACCCTGATGACAATATTGTTATTGCCCTGCGTGACTTGCAGGCGGGCGAGCAGCCGACACAAGTGCCAACCCCTCTGACCTCGCAAGTGGCCCGCGGGCACAAGATTGCGACGATGCCGATTCGGGCTGGCGAGAATGTTATCCGTTACGGCCAGATCATCGGTCAGGCCAAAAGCGATATTGCACCGGGGGATCACATCCATGTCCACAATCTGGGGATGGGCGCGCATCAACAGGACTATGCGCATGCCAGCGCCAATGCTCCGCTACCCGCGCTGGCCGCGGATCGCACGTTTGACGGGTATCATCGTGCCGATGGCCGGGTAGGGACGCGCAACTATATCGGCATCCTGACCAGCGTGAATTGCTCGGGCTCTGTTGCAAGGTTCATTGCCGAGGCGGCCGAGAAGTCTGGGCTTCTGGATGACTTCCCCAATGTCGATGGGGTGGTGCCGATTGTGCATGGCACGGGCTGCGGCATGTCCGGCAAGGATGAAGGCTATGCCACCTTGTTCCGAACATTGGCCGGTTACGCTCAGCACCCGAATTTCGGGGGTATCCTGCTGATTGGTTTGGGCTGCGAGGTCATGCAGGTCGCAGACCTTGTCGGAGGACGCCCGATCCGCCCCGATGGTGCGTTGCGCTACATGACCATCCAGAACGAGGGCGGCACGCGCCGCACGATCGAACGCGGTTTGGATGAGCTGCGGGGGATAGCCGAACTGGCGAATCAAGCCGAGCGCGCGCCCGCGCCCATCAGTGCAATCACTGTTGGAATGCAATGCGGTGGATCAGACGGGTATTCCGGGATCACGGCCAATCCGGCCGTTGGGTATGCTTCGGATCTGCTGGTGCGCCACGGCGGAACAACGATCCTGTCCGAGACATCTGAAATCTACGGGGCGGAGCATCTTTTGACCCGCCGTGCCGAGACCATCGAAGTGGGCGAAAAGCTCATAGAGCGTATCCACTGGTGGGAAGACTATACCGAGCGCAATGGCGGCGAGATGGACAACAACCCAAGCCCCGGTAACAAGCGCGGCGGGCTGACGACCATTCTGGAGAAATCGCTGGGTGCTGTCGCCAAGGGCGGCACGGCACCGCTGCGCGACGTCTACAAGTTCGGTGAGAAGGTGGACAAACACGGGTTTGTCTTCATGGACAGCCCCGGATTTGATCCATGCTCGGTCACGGGACAGGTGGCATCAGGCGCGAACCTGATTGTGTTCACCACCGGGCGTGGTTCGGTGTCCGGCTATCAGCCGACACCCTGCATCAAACTGGCGACCAACTCGGAAATGTATGCCCGGATGGCAGACGACATGGATCTGAACTGCGGCGACATCGTCACCGATGGCGTCAGCATCGAAGCCAAAGGCGAAGAGCTGTTCGAGGTACTGATTCGTGTCGCCTCGGGCGAGAAAACCAAAAGTGAAGAACTTGGCTTTGGGGGCGTGGAGTTCGTCCCCTGGCAAATCGGCGCGGTGATGTAAGCCGCACCGCCCTTGGGGAGAGGGGCAGCATGGGAGGAGAAATGACGAAACTGGTCGACATGACGGGGATTGATAAGCACTTCCCCGGTGTGCATGCGCTGAAATCCGTGCAGTTCGATCTGTTTCCGGGTGAAGTTCACGCGCTGATGGGCGAGAACGGTGCCGGGAAAAGCACGCTGATGAAGATCCTCTCGGGTATCTATCAGCGCGACGGCGGCGATCTGGTGATCGAAGGGAAATCCGTTAGCCCAACCACCCCGCGCGAGGCACAGGATCTGGGCATTGGCATCATCCATCAGGAACTGAGCCTGATGAATGACCTGACCGTCGCGCAGAATATCTTCATCGGACGCGAACCGCGCAAAAGCTTTGGTCGTCTGGACGAAGCCGCGCTGAATGCGCAAACAGCCGAGATCTTCGCCTCGATGAACCTGAACCTCGACCCCAAGGCGCTGGTCGGCAGCCTTACCATCGCAAAACAGCAGATGGTCGAGATCGCCAAGGCTTTGTCCTTCCGGTCGAAAGTTCTGATCATGGATGAGCCGACCGCGGCCCTGAACGACGCCGAAATCGCCGAGCTGTTCGTGATCATCCGCCGCCTCAAGGCGGAAGGTGTGGGCATCGTCTATATCAGCCACAAAATGGATGAGCTGAAGCAGATCTCGGACCGGGTCACGGTCATGCGCGACGGGGAATATGTCGGCACGGTGGGTGCTGCAGAGACCCCGATCAGCCAGATCATCGCAATGATGGTGGGGCGTGAGGTGAATGAGGAACCTCTGGACGTGCCCGATCTGGGTGATGCCGAGGTTTCGCTTCAGGTTTCGGGCCTGACCCGCAGCAAAGAAATCCACGATGTCAGCTTTTCAGTTCAGAAAGGCGAGATACTGGGCTTTGCTGGTCTGATGGGCGCTGGCCGGACCGAGGTCGCGCGGGCAATCTTTGGTGCCGACCCAAAAGATGCCGGTGAAATTCGGGTGCATGGTCAGGTGGTCTCGATCAAGTCGCCCACCGACGCGGTGAAGGCCGGGATCGGGTATCTATCTGAGGACCGCAAGCATTTCGGCCTCGCCACGGGGATGAATGTGCGGGACAATATCGCGCTGGCCTCGATGGATCTTTTCACAAGTACCGGCGGTGTTCTGAATGACAGCGAAATCAGCACCACCGCCAAAGGCTACATCGCGCAGCTGGGCATCCGAACGCCATCGGATGTGCAAGAGGTTCGGCTGCTCTCGGGCGGCAATCAGCAAAAGGTGGTCATCGCCAAATGGCTGCTGCGCGATTGCGATATCCTGATCTTCGATGAACCCACACGGGGCATCGACGTGGGCGCAAAATCCGAAATCTACAAACTGCTCGAGGAGCTGGCAGAGCAGGGCAAGACGATCATCGTGATCTCGTCCGAATTGCCCGAGATCATGCGCCTCAGCCACCGCATCGCCGTGATGTGCGAGGGCCGGCTGACCGGCATTCTGCCCGGCGGAAAAGACACCACTCAGGAAGACATCATGCATCTGGCCACGCAACGGGCGGCGGCAATGCAGGTAACGGGGACAATGCAATGACCACAGCTACGGATATCGACAAGAAAAAGCCCTTGGCGGGCTTGTCGGAAAGCGGCGCCTACCAGAAAATGCTGGCCTTCGCGAGCCTGATCGCGCTGCTGATCGGCTTTTCGATCGCATCGCCGAACTTCATGCAAACCTCGAACATGATTGCGATTTTGCAGGCGACTTCGGTCAACGGGGTACTGGCGGTGGCCGCGACTTTGGTGATCATCACCGGCGGGATCGACCTATCGGTGGGCACGTTGATGACCTTCTGCGCAGTGATCGCGGGGGTGGTGCTGACCTATCTGGGCATGCCGTTGCTGTTAGGCGTTGCGGCCGCAATCGCGGCGGGCGCGTTCTGCGGCCTGTGTTCGGGGACCTTCGTCGCAAAAATGAAAATCCCGCCCTTCATCGCCACACTCGGCATGATGCTGATCCTCAAGGGTCTCTCGCTGGTGATCTCGGGGACGCGACCGATCTATTTCAATGACACGCCGGGCTTTGACCAGATCTCGCGCGGGTCGCTGATCGGAGAGGTCTTCCCAGCGCTGCCCATCCCTAATGGCGTTCTGATCCTGTTCATCGTCGCAATCGCCGCCTCGTATATCCTGAGCCGTACAGTTCTGGGTCGCTATACCTTTGCGCTGGGGTCGAACGAAGAGGCCGTGCGCCTGTCGGGTGTGAACACCGATATGTGGAAGATCCGCATCTATGCGCTGGCCGGAGCTATCTGCGGCATTGGCGGCATCCTGATCGCCTCGCGTTTGAACTCGGCACAGCCTGCCTTGGGTCTGGGGTATGAGCTGGAGGCCATCGCGGCGGTTGTCATCGGCGGCACATCGCTGTCGGGCGGTCGCGGCACGATCCTTGGCACCTTGATCGGCGCCTTGATCATGGCGGTGCTTACCAACGGGCTGCGGGTCCTGTCCGTCGCGCAGGAGTGGCAGACGGTTGTCACCGGCGCAATCATCATTCTGGCCGTCTATGCCGACATGGCACGGCGCAAGAAATCCGGCTGAGAATAACAAAATAGAAAACGACCAACTGTGGAGGAGAAAACATGTTTTCACGTCGTTTCATTCTGGGGGCGCTGAGTGCGGCCACCCTGGCGGGTCCCGCCTCGATGGCGGCTGCCGAAGAAATCTATATCCCGCTGGTGTCCAAAGGCTTCCAGCACCAGTTCTGGCAGGCGGTTAAGTCTGGGGCCGAGCAGGCGGCGGATGAGTTCGATGTCACCATCACCTTCGAAGGCCCGGACAACGAAACTATGGTGGACCGTCAGATCGATATGCTGGCGGCGGCCCTGGCCAATAATCCCAAAGCCATCGGCTTTGCAGCGTTGGACAGCCAAGCGGCGATCCCGCTGCTGAAACAGGCCAATGACAAAGGTATCCCGATCATCGCCTTCGACAGCGGCGTCGACAGCGACATCCCGCTTTCGACCGCAACTACAGACAACCTTGCAGCGGCCGGTCTGGCAGCGGACAAGATGGCCGAGAAGATCGGCGGCAAGGGCAAAGTCGCCGTTGTGGCGCATGACCAGACCAGCCGCACAGGGATCGACCGCCGCGACGGGTTCGTAAACCGTATCGCCGAGAAATATCCGGACATCGAAGTCGTTACCGTTCAATACGGTCAGGGCGATCACCTGAAATCGACCGAAGTGACAAAGGCGATCCTCACTGCAAACCCGGATCTGAATGGTATCTTCGGCACCAACGAAGGCTCGGCCATTGGCGTTGTGAACGGCGTTCAGGAACTGGGCACCGAAGGTCTGGTCATCATCGGCTATGACAGCGGCAAAGCACAGAAAGACGCGATCAAAAGCGGCCTGATGGCGGGTGCGATCACGCAGAACCCCGTTGGTATCGGCTATGAAACCGTAAAAGCTGCGGTTTCAGCCCTGAATGGCGAAGAAGTACCGGCCCTGATCGACACGGGCTTCTACTACTACGATGCCACGAATATCGACGACCCGAAAATCTCGGCCGTTCTGTACGACTAAAACCATCCACTCACGATAACCTGTCCGGCCTGCCCTTACTGGGTGGGCCGGATGCTTTAGAGGTAGCTCGGGTCAACTAGTGGCCATGTGTCCTAGGCCTGGGGTGCAGGCCCGAGTGACTCGCGTATCTTTGTCGTGGCTTCGAGCTGTACACTTAACCCCGCATCCTCACCTTTGCGCAAAGCGACCAGCATACGCGCAGCCCCTTTACCCATGTTTCGATGGGGAACATGAACCGTTGTCAGGGCCGGTGTTACGATCTCTGCTATTTCAATGTCATCAAACCCGGTGATGGACACATCTCGCGGCACTTCAAGACCCATTTTCCGCGCCTGCCTGAGAGCACCAGCGGCAAGAACATCGTTGCCGCACAGGATTGCAGTCGGTCTCGGGTCCAATTCCATCGCCGCCTCCAGAGCGCGGGCTCCGTTGTCGATCGAGTAGGGCGTTTCGATGACGTGCAGGTTGCCGACATCAAGGTTCCGAGATAGCATCGCTTGTTGCACGCCCTCACAGCGCAACCGAGCCCTGTCGTTGCCGTCCCTCTCTGCCGTGACAAAGGCGATGGCGCGATGTCCCAGGTCGAGTACCTGTTCGGTCAGCGCGCGCATGGCGCTTCGGTTGTCAAACCCGATAGACAGGTGCGTTTGGTCAGGATCATAAACCCAGGCAACCACACATGGGATCCGCTGTTTTTTCAGGAACTCATAAACCTGCGGGGTCCGGTCAAAGCCAATCAGCAAAAGCGCATCCGCACCGCGTGCCACGAGGCTGCGGATCTGCTCTTCTTCAAGCTCAGGGTTATATGAAGAGCTGGCGACGAGCAGGGTTATTCCATGCCTCTGAAGCTCTTCCTGAAAGGCTTGGAGGCCACGTGCGAAGATGGCGTTTTCCATCGTCGGGATAATTGCGCCAAAGGTTCTGGTGCGTTTGGCTGCAAGGGCCTGCGCCCCGAAGTTCGGTGTGTAACCAAGTGTTTTGACCGCGCTCAGAACTCGTTCGCGCGTTTTCTCGGACACCATTTTGGGATTGTTGAGACACCTCGAAACCGTGGCTGTCGAAACACCTGCACGTTGCGCAACGTCTTCCAGCGTAGGTGACGTCCGGCTTGGCTCGTCTGGAAATGGTGCCTTCGTCATCTACCTAAATACACTCGTGGTTTTGGCGCTTCATTTGCGCTCTTCGGAATGCGGGGTCAACTGGCGTGCCATTCTAGGTACAGTGTAAGCGCTTGCAATGCAAAATGTAAGCGCTTACAGTTGCTTCGAATCGGAGAGGAGGGGGTTTGGCAATGTTCATATTCGCGGCCATTGCGCTTTTTCTGGCGTTCCTGATCAACGTCGTCGCGGGCGCATTTGGCTACGGCCAATTCCTGGGCGACGTAGGAGAGATGGTGTTGCTCTTCGCGGCATCGCTCGCATTCGTTGTCGTCACGCTAAGGAAAGAGGCGGCCGCACAATCAAAAAAACAATAAATGACATGACCCATAGGGAGGAAAACATGGATCGTGAAAAGCAGGAATTGGCTTCGGCTTCTCGCCGGAACTTCTTGAAGCTGGCAGGAAGCGGTAGCTTCACCGCAGCGTTGGTTGCAGGGGCTGCGGGGACTTTGTGGTCCAGCGAGGCCGCGGCACAAACCGCCAAGGAAGAGCGTGAACGGGAGGATGCAGCGGAATTCACGATGACCCTTGCGACAGCGTATGTCTTGGGTGCATCGCGCAGCTATCCGATCATGCAGTTGGACCTGAAGGAAAACATCCAGAACGCCACCAATGGCAAGGTCTATGTCAAGCTGGCACCTGGTGGTCAGTTGGGGGCAGGTGGCGCCCTGGTCCAGGCGGTACAGGCTGGCACCATCCAATGTGCGCAGCATTCCCTGTCGAACTTCGCGCCCTATGCGAGTGCGGCTGACCTGATCAATATGCCCTATTTCTGTGGCTCGAACCAGCGCTTCACCAACCTTGTGACCTCGGATGCGTGGAAAGCCGAAGTACACCCCAAGATCGAAGCCGCAGGTTTCAAAGCGCTTTTCTACATCAATATCGACCCGCGTGTTGTAGCCGTGCGCAAGGGCGGAAACGCCGTGATCACGCCCGGCGACATGGCAGGGGTCAAGTTCCGCGTGCCCGGCTCGAAGATGCTGCAGCAGTACTATCGCATGGTCGGCGCGAACCCGACGCCGGTGGCCTGGGGTGAAACGCCTTCGGCGATCAAGCAGGGCGTGGCAGATGCTCTGGATCCGTCGGTTGGCGCGCTCTTTGTGTTTGGCTTCAAGGACATCCTGAGCCATGTCACCTTTACCCAAGCGGTGCCGGACAGCCAGATTTACTCGATGAATCTGGAATGGTTCAACTCGCTACCCGCAGATGTGCAGGAAGGCATCGAGTTCGCGGGCGAGTTGACCTCGCATCAGAACCTGGCCAAGGTTCCATCTGCACGCACCTATGCAATGGCAGAACTGCGCAAAGCAGGTGTCGAGTTCCACAGCCTCACCGAGGATCAGCTTGCGGAATGGAAAGCCGCTGGTGGATACCAACTGTCCGATTGGGACGAGTTCAAGGTCGAGCTCGCGGGTTCCATGGACAACTTTGCCAAGCTGGAAGAAGCGGCTGGCACGAAAGGACGCTACTACGTCCACGATGCTTGATACGCCTCGTCGCGTTTCAGGGGCGGCATAGTTACTGGCCGCCCCAAAAATCTGACGACAACTTGGAAATCCGGCTGCCGGCTGCCCTTGAGGTGCCGGTGAACGGGAGGATTGCATGCAACGAATACTGCAAGAACTGAACCGGAATGCCGAGCGCTGGCTGCTGCTCGTGTTCTACACGATGCTGGTGGCGACGATGTTCATCGAGGTGCTTCGGCGCGAGTTGTTGTCCTATTCCTCGATCTGGGGCGAGGAAATCGTCCGATACTCGTTCATCTACCTCGCCTGGATCGGCGCTGCCGCTGCGGTTCGTGAGCGTGGCCATATCCGCATAGACGTGATCATGCACTATGTCAGCCCTCGGATTAAGGCGTTGCTGTATCTCTTTGGGGATTTTGTGATGGTCGCCGTGTCGGTCGTGGCGCTCTATTATTCGTATGAAACAGTCCACGTTTCCGCAAAATTTGGATCTGTGACAGACGGTCTGCGCATCAGCCGCGTCTGGTTCCTGATGGCCGTTCCAATCGGTTTCGCACTGGTTCTGCTTCGCCTCTTCCAATCCATCCTCCGCGACATCGCGGACCTTCGTGCGGGTCGCCCCGTCTACGAAGGTGACAAACTGTTCGACTGAGGGGGCTGGACATGCTTTGGAACCAACTCGATCAATCCGTTGTCCTCGGCTGGGATTTTTATGGCCCGGTCATCCTGTTCGTCGTCCTTGTCGCACTTGCCGTTCCCGTCTGGGCCGCCATCGGTTCTGCCGCGATCCTGATGCTAGTCTGGTCAGGGGCTCTGCCTTTGAGCCTCGTCGGGGAAAAGCTGTTCTCTGGGATCGACTTTTTCGCGCTGACGGCTGTGCCGCTATTTATCTTAACAGGCGACGTCCTAGTCAGAACCGGGCTCAGTCGAAAATTTCTTGATGTGGCCGAGGCTCTAACACAATTCGCCAAGGGCGGCTTTGGATCGGCCACGGTGCTTGTCTGCGGGATGTTCGCCGCGATCTCAGGCTCGGACGCCGCAGGAGCCGCAGCTGTTGGCCGCATGACGATCGACCGACTGGTCGAATCCGGCTACCCCCGGCCATATGCTTGCGCCCTTGTTGCGGCTGGAGCCTGTACCGGTATCCTGATCCCGCCATCGATCGCCTATATCATCATCGGCCTTGTTTTGGGGATTTCTGCCTCGACACTGTTTCTGGCCGCTCTGATCCCTGGCATTGCGATCCTGCTGTCCATTCTTGCCACCAACATCATCATGAACCGCCTCAAAGGCTGGGAAGGTGGAGGCAACATCAGCATGGGCGAATACTTCTCGCGGCTTGGCAAAGCCCTGAAGTCAGGTTGGTATGCCTTTCTGGTGCCCGGTATCATCTTCTACGGCATCTTTTCAGGTCGCCTTACGCCGACCGAAGCAGGTGCAACCGCCGTGGTGGTTACGATCGTCATGGGGTTCATCCTGCGCACTCTGAGCCTGAGCGATTTTCCCGCGATGCTGGTCAGTTCAGCCAAGGTGAACGGGGTCATTCTGCCGATCATCGCCTTTTCGGCTCCCTTGGCCGAAGCACTGGCCATTATTGGTGTCCCGCAAGGCTTTGTGGCAGCCGCCACCTCGGTCAGTGACGAACCGCTTGTCCTCATACTGATGATGGTCGGCATTCTAATCGCAGCGGGCTGCGTGATGGAGACGACGCCGAACATCGTGATCCTCGCGCCGATCCTTAAGCCTCTGGCGGATGACATCGGCATGAACGAAATCCAGTTCTGCATCATGATGATCACCGCGTTGGGCGTTGGTTTTATCACGCCACCCTTGGGGCTGAACCTTTTCGTGGTCGCAGGAATAACGGGCGAGTCGATCCTGAAGATCGCTTATCGCGCCATTCCGTTCGTCCTGTTCATGCTGATCGTCACCCTGTTCATCGCCTATGTGCCGACGATCTCGACCGTTCTTCTGCCAGATATTTACAAATAGGAAGCAATCAATGCCGAGAGAATATCTCAAAAAAGCGACGCTGACCTCGAAAAGCGATGCTTCGGAAACCAAGAAAATCGTCCGCGACATTCTTGATGAGATCGAGGCCGGCGGGGATGAGGCAGCCATGGCCTACGCCCGGAAGTTTGACAATTACGATGGTGAAATCCTGTTGTCACCTGAGGCCATCGAGGCTGCGTCGGCCCTCGTGCCCGAAAAGCTGAAGCAGGACATACAGTTCAGCCACGCCAACGTTAAGAAGTTCGCCGAGGCGCAGTTGGGCACGGTCAAGGACTTTGAAACCGAGGTCGTGCCGGGCTTTATCGCCGGTCAGAAGGCGATCCCGGTGGATGCCGCAGGCTGCTATGTGCCCGGCGGGCGGTATAGCCATATCGCAAGCGCGATCATGACCGTCACCACGGCAAAAGTCGCTGGGTGTAAGCACATCGTCGCGTGTTCTCCACCACGCCCCGACGTGGGTATCGCGCCTGCCATCATCTATGCGGCGCATATCTGTGGTGCAGATAAAATCTTGGCCATGGGCGGTGTTCAGGGCGTTGCGGCGATGACGTTTGGCCTATTCGGCTTGCCCAAGGCCAATATTCTCGTGGGTCCGGGAAACCAGTTTGTGGCTGAGGCGAAGCGGATGCTGTTCGGCCGTGTCGGCATCGACATGATTGCTGGCCCGACCGACAGCCTGATCCTGGCCGACAAAACAGCCGATCCGATGGTGGTTGCAGCCGATCTCGTGGGTCAGGCCGAGCATGGTTATAACTCGCCGGTCTGGCTGGTCACCGATGACCGTGCCCTGGCCGAAGAAGTCATGCGCCTGGTGCCAGAGCTGATTGCCGATCTACCGGAAGTGAACCGCGACAATGCCACCGCCGCCTGGCGCGATTACGCAGAGGTAATCCTTTGCGCGGATCGTGAGGAAATGGCCGCAACTTCCGATGCTTATGCACCCGAACACCTGACGGTTCAGGCGGAAGATCTGGAGTGGTGGCTGGATCGCCTCAGTTGCTATGGCTCGCTGTTCTTGGGCGAGGAAACCACCGTGGCCTTTGGCGACAAGGCGGCGGGAACGAACCATGTGCTTCCGACCTCTGGGGCGGCCAGCTACACAGGTGGCCTGAGTGTGCACAAGTACATGAAAATCGTGACCTGGCAGCGCGCGACCCGTGAAGGTGCCAAGCCCGTCGCTGAAGCGACCGCACGGATTGCACGACTCGAGGGCATGGAGGGCCACGCACGCACCGCCGACATCCGCCTGAAGAAATACTTCCCGGACGAAGAATTCAACCTGACGGCGCAAGGCTAGAACACTTGTCTTCCTCTCGATTATTCAGCGTTGATGGCCACGTGGCCGTTGTGACCGGGGCCAGTTCTGGCCTCGGTCAACAAGCGGCAACGATCTTGGCGAAATCCGGTGCAAAGGTGGTGGGCGTCGCCCGCCGCGCCGAAGCCTTGGCAAGCTGGGCGGACCAGATGGGCGGAAACGTTGCCGTCCTCGCTGGCGATGTGGCCGATCTTGAAAACCAACCGGAGCTGGTGCGCGAAATAGCTGCTCCGTTCGGCGCGCCGGATATTCTTGTTCATGCTGCGGGTCTCAACCCAAGATTGCCAGCCGAGGACCTGTCACCAGAAATTTGGAACGCGACCCTCGCGGTCAACTTGTCTGCCCCCTTCTTCCTGAGCCAGGCTTTTGTTCCGGCCATGAAGGAAAAAGGCTGGGGGCGGATCGTCAACTTTGCCTCGCTACAATCCTTCCGCGCCTTTCCAAACGGACTTCCCTATGGCGCTTCAAAGGGTGGCGTGGCCCAGATGACCCGCGCCATGGCCGAGGCGTGGTCGTCTGCGGGGATCAACACAAATGCGATTGGCCCGGGCTTTTTTGAGACCGAACTGACTGCGGCGGTCTTTGCTGATCCCGAACGTGCCGAACGAAACGCGGCTCAAACTTGCATTGGCCGCAACGGGGCGCTCGGAGATCTCGATGGGCCTTTGCTCTTTCTGTGTTCAGAAGCCTCTCGCTACGTGACCGGCCAACTCCTGATGCTGGATGGAGGGTTCACCGCCAAATGAAAGCTCTTGTTTATACCGACGTTCAGGCCCTGTCTTACGAAGAGACCAGGGACCCAACCCCACAGCTGGGCGAGGCGCTGATCCGGGTGGAAAGCGTGGGCATCTGTGGCTCGGACATGCATGCCTATCTGGGTCACGACAACCGCCGCCCGGCCCCTCTTATCCTTGGGCACGAGGCGGCTGGCATCATCGTTGACGGACCCCGCGCAGGTGAGCGTGTGACGATCAACCCTCTGGTCAATTGCGGTGCCTGTCCGGCCTGTGTTTCCGGACGTGAAAACCTGTGTCCGACGCGGCAGATCATCTCGATGCCCCCGCGCGAGGGCGCTTTCGCCGAGCTTGTACGCATCCCTGAAGCCAATCTGGTCACGGTTCCTGACGATGTTTCACTGGCCAAAGCGGCACTGGCCGAACCCATCGCCGTCGGCTGGCATGCGGCCCGACTTGGCGTTGAGGCGCTGCATCCATCGGAACCGCGCCAAGCGCTTGTCATTGGTGGCGGCGCAATTGGAGTGGCCGCCGCTTTGTCCCTGCAAGCGATGGACTTTGAGGAAGTTGTAATCGTCGAGAGAAATGACATCCGCCGAGAGTACCTCGCCGCCACCTGTGGAATGCAGGTCGCCAAGGAGGTTCAGGACGAATTCCCTGTTGTTGTCGACGCAGTCGGATTTGCGGCAACAAGGGCAGTTGCCTCTGCCGCTGCCAAGCCCGGAGGTGTGGTTCTGCATATCGGCCTGGGCGAAGACACGGGCGGCCTGGATGTGCGTCGCATGACCCTGCAAGAGATCACCTTTATCGGCACCTACACCTATACCGCGCAAGATTTTCGCGACACCGCCGCCGCCATGTTCGAGGGCAGGCTGGGCGCACTGGACTGGGTGGAAAGCCGACCGTTGTCAGATGGGGCGCATGCCTTCGAGGACATTCTGGCAGGGCGAGTCGCGGCCCCGAAAATCATTCTAAAACCTGACGCCTGAGGAGACTACAAATGGCTGAAATCCCCCACTTGCTCGTCCACGAACATGCCGACAATGTCGGTGTTGTCGTGGTCGAGGGCCTGACGGCCGGCACCGATATGCTGGTCTGCGTAACCCATGACAATTCGACCTTCCGCCTGACATCTGGCGCTGATGTGCCAATCGGCCACAAGATCGCGCTGAAAGACTTCAAGGACGGGGATACCGCGATCAAATACGGCGAGGATATCGGCAAGATCATTGCGGACATTCCCAAGGGTGGCCACGTCCACACCCACAACTGCAAAACAAAGCGCTGGTAAGGAGTCCTCTTCATGGCACTCGATTTCAAAAATATGTCTGTGCATGCTTACCGTCGTGAGAATGGCCGTGTCGGCGTTCGAAACCACGTGGTTATCTTGCCGGTCGACGATATTTCGAACGCAGCCTGCGAAGCCGTTGCGAATAACGTCAAAGGCACACTTGCGATCCCGCATGCCTATGGCCGCTTGCAGTTTGGCGCGGATCTGGAGCTGCACTTCCGGACTATGATTGGCACCGGGGCGAACCCCAATGTGGCGGCAGTTGTCGTGATCGGCATTGAGCCGGGTTGGACCAAGCGGATTGCGGACGGCATTCGCGAAACCGGCAAACCGGTTGCCGAATTCTCGATCGAGCAGAAAGGCGATTTTGAAACCATCCGTCAGGCCAGCTGGGCCGCTAAGGAATTCGTGCATCTGACCTCGGAATACCAGCGCGAAGAATGTGCGCTGAACGAGCTGTGGATCTCAACCAAATGCGGTGAGTCCGACACCACCACTGGCTTGGGGTCCTGCCCGACGGTTGGCAATATGTACGACAAGCTGCTACCCGAAGGCATCACCGGCTTTTTTGGCGAGACTTCGGAGATAACCGGCGCTGAGCACATCTGCCAGAAACGCGCGATCAACGAAGAAGTTGGCGAGCGCTGGTACAATATGTGGAAGGCCTATCAGGACGATGTGATCTTTGCGCATCAGACCGACGACCTGTCGGATTCCCAGCCGACCAAAGGCAACATCGAAGGCGGCCTGACCACGATTGAGGAAAAAGCCTTGGGCAACCTCGAGAAGATCGGTCGGACCTCGCAATACATCGACATCCTCGATGCCGCCGAAGCGCCAAGCTCGGGCGCGGGGCTGTACTTCATGGACAGTTCCTCGGCCGCGGCGGAATGTGTGACCCTGATGGCGGCCGGTGGCGCTGTCATCCACACCTTCCCCACGGGTCAAGGCAATGTGGTGGGCAATCCGATTGTTCCGGTTATCAAGATCACTGCGAACCCTCGGACTGTGCGGACGATGGCAGAGCACGTGGACGTCGACGTTTCGGGTATCCTGCGCCGGGAACAGACCATTGACGAAGCGGGCGATGCACTGATCGACATGATCCGCCGCACAGCCAATGGCCGCAACACAGCCGCCGAAGCGCTTGGCCATCGCGAATTCTCGATGACCAAGCTCTATCGCAGCGCTTAAGTCGGGCAGGGGCGGCCCAAAGGTGCTGCCCCGCCGCGAAAACAACACCATGGAACACGCGGAAAACATCAGCCTTTCCGAGGCCAAGGCCCTCATTTCAGGTGCATTAGTGGCTCAGGGGGTTTCCAAGGAACACTCTGAGTCCGTCGCCAATGCACTGGTGGCGGCAGAAGCCGAAGGCCAGGCGGGTCACGGTTTTTCACGCCTTGGGGATTATGTCGCGCAGGTGCGCAGCGGAAAAATAAACCGGGACGCAAAAATCACTTCTCGACCGACCAGTCAAACCGCGATTTCCACTGACGCCGATTTCGGTTTTGCGTACCCGGCGCTGGATCATGCCATCTCACAGGGCATAAGCGTGGCGCGTTCCTACGGCACGGCAACAATGTCGGTCAAAAACTCGCATCACGCCGGCGCACTGTCGGTGCAGGTCGAAAAGCTCGCCGCTGAGGGCCTTGTGGGCTTGATGTTTGCCAATGCCCCTCCTGCAATCGCCCCTTGGGGCGCCGCGAGCCCGGTTTTTGGCACCAACCCCATCGCCTTTGCGGCGCCGCGCCGCGACGCACCGCCACTGGTGATTGACCTGGCGCTTTCGCATGTTGCGCGCGGCAAGGTCATGCATGCGAGGAAAACAGGCCAGCCCATCCCGCCGGACTGGGCCTTTGACAAAGACGGCAAGCCCACAACCGACCCAGCCGCCGCATTGGCTGGGTCCATGGCCCCAGCCGGAGGGGCAAAGGGAACCGTCATCGCCTTGATGGTCGAGGTTCTCGCGTCGGTTTTCACCGGTGCAAACCCCAGCTTGGGCGTGGCTTCTTTTTTTGACGCAGAGGGGCCTTCTCCGGGGTCCGGGCAGTTCCTGATTGCTATGAGTCCAAGCAATCTGGGCGCCTTCACGGATCGCCTCGAAATGGTGTTGACGGCCATCAACAGCCTCGAAGGCGCACGGCTTCCGGGGGATCGGCGTGCAGAGTCGATCAGCCGCGCGCGGGCGCAAGGCATAGCGGTTCCCGGTCAATATCTTGATCTGGCTCGCGAACTCGCGCGCGCAAATGTCTGAGGCCGCCAATATGACCATGTCCCTCAGCACTGACGCCACAAACGCCCCCTAAATCGACAAAGGAACTGACTATGTACAAGCACATTCTCATCCCGGTCGCTCTGGACCATGAAGGCGTCGTCGCCAACAAAATCGCCGCTGGCCGGCGTCTGCTTGCCGAAGACGGTCGGATGACCTTGTTGACAGTGCTGGAAGACATACCCGGTTTCGTCGCCGAATTCGTGGAGTCGAAACCCGAGAACCACCTGACAGCGCGCATCAAGGACGAACTGGATCGCCTTGCAGGCGATGCGGGCGACATCTCGACCGAGGTTATCACTGGCAAGCCGGGCCTGAAGGTCGCGGAGTTTGCCCGCGAGAACCATGTTGATTTGGTTATTGTCGGATCTCACAAACCCGGCGTTCGAGACTATCTTCTGGGCTCGACGGCGTCGCGTATTTCACGCCGTGCGCCGTGTTCGGTCTTCATCCTTCGATGAGAGTTAAGGGGTCTCAAACCCGCAAAAGACCCGGTACTGGCCGCCCGGACAAAGAGACTCGGCTGTTGCTTGGCCAGAGTGATGGAACAAACCTGAGCGAACAGCCCTATGATCGGCGCCGCTTGTCTTATGCATCCACATTCAGCAACCCGGTTCAGCGATGGGCGATCAAAGCGATTGAGCTGGCTACAAGCAAATTCCATTTGTTGCGTCGCATCCGCAAATTCGAGGCAATGGGCGTGCCCGCTGGGCAACCCTTCTGGGGGCAGGCCCTCAAGGTGATGGGCATCGCGCTGCAAACGCCCGATGAAGAAATTCGTCAAATCCCGAGCAAAGGGCCCGTGGTGGTTGTCGCCAATCACCCGCACGGGCTTGTCGACGGCATGATCCTGGCGGAACTGATCGGTCAGGTCCGAACCGATTATAAAATTCTAACGCGGTCTCTGCTGACGGGTGTCGTTGAGATTGACCAGTTCATGATCCCGGTCCCCTTTGATCATGAACCCAACGCTCTTGAAAAGAGCCTGGAAATGCGCCGAAAAGCTATGGAGCATCTTGCGAACGGAGGGTTAATCGCATTGTTCCCTTCCGGGGTTGTTGCCTCGTCGAACAGTTGGTGGGGGCCTGCGATCGAACGCGAATGGAATCCCTTTACAGCCAAACTTATCCAGCGCTCTGGGGCCACAGTTGTCCCCATTCGTTTTCCGGGACGCAACAGTCGCGCATATCAAATCGCCAGCAATGTCTCCGCCACGCTGCGCCAAGGGTTGCTTTTGTACGAGGTGCGGCATGCCTTGGATAAACCCCAGCGCCCGATCGTCGGTGACCCTATTGAGAGAGACGAGATTGAAAAACGGGCAAACAATCCTCGGGAACTACTCGAGTTTCTAAGACGGCGCACTGTCTCTTTGACCAGTCGGCGTTGATCTCCCTTAGGGCCAATCAAAAAGAGAGCGTTTTGGGCAAGCGAGACTGATTTGTGCCTAAAACTACTGCTTATTGCGCCCTTCAGAAAACGTTTGGTTCACGGGGTTTGGACGACATGCAGTTTGTTTCACATCGCGGTCTGCGCTTGCGCTGCAAACGAAACCTCTAGTACCAAGCAAACAGTTTCCGCAGACCATTTGGGTTTTTGTTTGTGGTGTTAAAAACGAGTCGACTTGCAGTTGAACAGACCGCTACCAATGCTAGAGAACTAGGTCATTTCTAGAAAAGTTTGAGTACACGGTTTTTGCTGATGGCGCTTGTTGGTGTCACGCAAAGAATGAACGTCAAAAAACTGCTTTTCTTTTGCTTCATGAATGCTTGCGGTTTCAAAAGACACCAAAACTGGTCAAACCGACGCCTTTTGTATTGGCCTCACCATGGTTTCTCATTCCAACTCATCTGGGATAGCGCCCGTCATGCGCCTTGGTGATCATGCAAATTCTATGTTAGGGAATGGCGCGCTCTGGTTCTTGAAGCGCAAAAAATTAGAACGAAGATTCCAGCAAAGGGAGAAATTAAATGTTTGAAAAAAAAAGAACTGTTCGTGCGCCTGATGGCCGTCTGATCACCATCGATCAATCCGGAGTTTTTGCTCAGCCCGGTACCAATTCTGCACATCGCCAATCTGTGATCACTACCGAAGACGTATGCCACGGTGACCCTTCGCAGGTCGGTGCCAAGATTGACCCCGGTCAGCATGGAGCCAAAATTGACCCGTCTCAGCTGGGAGCAAAGATTGATCCGGGCCAAATCGGGGCCAAGATCGATCCAGGCCAAATTGGTGCCAAGATTGACCCCGGCCAACACGGAGCCAAAATTGACCCATCTCAGCTGGGAGCAAAGATTGATCCGGCCCAATTCGGAGCGAAGATTCAACCAACTGCTTAAAACCAGTCCAAGCAACGTATTTGAGTGTTGGCTCAAGCTTTTGAGCCAACATTCGTGTCGCGCAGTAAGAATCTTAATTGCGCGCACTGATAGGTTTTTCCCAGTCGCGTGAGAACTTGGTTTGAAACAGTATTTTGATGGGACTCATCGCATTCGCTCACCGAAGCAAACGGTTGAGCTTTTGCGGGACCTGTTTCCGGTTTTTGGCATCACGCGTATAGCGGATGTCACGGGGCTTGATCGTGTTGGGCTACCGACAACCGTCGTGTGCAGGCCAAACTCGCGATCAATGGCCGTTTCTCAAGGGAAGGGCGTGACATATGACGCTGCGGTCGCTTCTGCCGTGATGGAGTCCATCGAGATTTTCCACGCGGAACGCATTTTGGCTCCGGTCATACTCGCGAGCCTTGAAGATATCAGATACACACACAGTGTTTTGCCAGTTGATCAGTTGCCACTTAGCTATGAGGTGGAGTTTGATCCTTTCGCACCGAACCTCTGGATTGAAATGCAACTATTTACGGGTTCCGGAAATGTGTGGGTTCCCTACGAATTGGTTCATACAAACTACACACGCCCTCTGCCACCCGGGAGCGGGTTCTTCCTGTCTAGTTCCAACGGTCTGGCCTCGGGGAACTCACTTTCCGAGGCAAAGATACACGGCTTGTGCGAGGTGATCGAACGGGATGCTGTTGCGCTATGGTCGCGTTTGCCGTGGCAAGAGCGTGATGCACGTCGGATTGATCAACGGACTATAGAAGATCTCGGTTTGTGCCAGACCCTACGCAAGTTCAAAGACGCCGACATAAGTTTGGCGATTTGGGACGTTACGACGGAGATCGGCGTGCCCGCCTACTTGGTATGGGCATGTGAAAACGGAAACGTGCCGGTACTTCTCTCGCGCCCATCTGTCGGCGCAGGGTGTCACCCTTGTCGGCAGATCGCGCTCTCGCGCGCCCTAACAGAAGCTGCGCAGGAACGGCTGACATTGATCACAGGTGCTCGTGATGATCTGCACTCAGACTACTACACTGAGATGAAGTTCCAAGAAACGATTGCCCGACCTGGAAGCCAGAGTTTTGACTCCAGGCAGTCCTATGAAAGCAAATCTCCCGAGGGAGATCTTGTTTGGCTCAAATCGCGGTTGACTGCCGCTGGACTGGACGGTGCCTGCTTCATCGACATTACAGCCGACTATGTCTCCGATCACATCGCAGTTGTTCGGGTGCTCGTTCCCGGGTTGGAAGGACCGCATGACGACCCGCGCTATACGCCGGGCTTACGTGCAAAAAACGCATCAGAGTTAATGCAATGACCGTTTTTGTTTTCTGCGGCCCCACCATTCACGAAAGTGAAGCCAAACAGATTTTGACCGCTGAGTATCTACCGCCGGCGGCTCAGGGGGATGTATTGAATGCGGTCGCGCGAAAGCCACGCGCCATAGGAATAATTGACGGCTATTTTCAGTTCACACCGTCTGTGTTGCACAAGGAAATACTTTGGGCGCTTGACCAGGGTGTACATGTATTCGGCAGCTCCAGCATGGGCGCGTTGCGGGCGGCGGAACTGCATAGTTTTGGCATGAAAGGGGTAGGTCGCATCTTTGAGGAATACCGCGACGGTCGATTAACGCGTGACGACGAGGTCGCCTTGAATCACGGACCCGCCGAACTGAAATACCCGTCGTTGTCAGAGCCGCTTGTAAACATCAGAGCAACACTTGAGGTTGCTTCGGAAAACAAAGTCATTTCCCAAGAAACGGCCGATAAGCTACTGAATCTAATGGATCAACAGTATTTCTCTAATCGCTCGTACAAACATATGCTGCACCTCGGCGAACAGCACAACGTGCAACCCGATGAATTGCTTCGGCTTGAACGATGGCTCGAGAACAATACGGTCAATCAGAAAAAAATAGATGCGATCGAAATGCTTAAGTCTATGAACGCATTTCTACGCGACACACCTGGTTCGTTCACTGCGCGCTTTCGGCTGGAGCGAACGTCGATATTTGATCAGCTCACATCATGATCGCCCGCCTCAAACCATCGCAACTCTACGCCAATGGTCCAGCTTACTTTGCGCTTGGCGTGTTTTTTATGTCTGCGATGGATGCGGTCGCCAAGGTGCTTTCCGAGACGTATTCCGGGCTTCAGATCATCTTGTTCGAAAGCACCTTTGGCCTTTTGTTTTTCTTTGTATTTATTGCGCCTCGAAACTGGGGATCATTGGCCTCACCAAGATGGCCACTATTGATGGCCAGAGGGGTGCTGACCTTAGGCACAATGTACTTTTTCATTTCCGGTCTTCAAAACTTGCCGCTTGCCGAAGTGACTATGATCTTCATGGTCGCGCCTATCTTTTCGATGGTCTTGTCTTCACTTGTGTTTCGGGAACATCCTGGACTTCCACAACTACTTGCACTCGTTTCAGGCGCTATGGGCGCTTTACTTTTAATACGCCCGCCGGGCCTAGGTCTTAACGTGGCTGCCTTTTTTCCATTGGCGGCGGCGTTGTGTAGCGCACTCGGCTTAATCACGGCGCGTGCCCTTTCAAGACGGGATACACCGGAAGCAATCGCTGGATATGAGTATCTCATGGTCTTTGCCGCAGCCGCTGTTTTGGTTCCCTATGGGAGCTACGTTCCAAGTTCTTCCGACATCTGGCTCGTTGGCTTGCTGGGTGTTTGTGGCGCTTTGTGTGTGTATTTCAGAACGTCAGCATGTTCCTTCTCACCAATTAGTACGCTGGCCTCGATTGAGTATTCCGGAATGCTCTGGGCAGTATTCTTCGGATATTTGATCTGGAATACCTTGCCCGATTTGTGGGGCTGGATAGGCGCTGGTCTCATCACAGTTGGCGGTCTTTTAGCCAACAAAACCAAAGAGGACGCATCTCTTGTCTAAAGATGCGACTATTGGCGAAAACAGCCTCTTCTCACATGGACCAGGACGGATATGTACTAGCCTGTCTGACCTTATCCCATGGTGACAAGCGACTGGTAGGTCAGGCTTGCGACTTGCCCGTATAGAAATTGGTCAATTCTTCCGCCAGCGATTTGTAGAGTTGATGTACGTCTTCAATTCCCGGAACTTCAAGCTGATCGATCCTTTCCAGAAATGGGCAGTTCACAACGCTGATTGCCTGCCCTTCTTGGTCCAGCACAGGGTAGGCGAGGTTCGTCACACCAACAGCTGTGGCTGACGGCATTCGCTCGTAGCCCAATTCGCGTATGCGGGCGACATGTTCCCTGAATTCAACGACATCCAATTCCGGCTCACCTTGCGCAAGCCTGTGATTGTCTAGAAGGTCTTCAAGGGCGGCGTCACTGCGAAACGCTGCAAGAACACGGCCGGTGCCGGTATTCCCAAGGCCAATCACGGTTCCGACGCGCAACGCCAAACCCCAGTTCCCGGGTGAGGCGATCGAAGCGACAACAACTATGTCTCCATTGCTCTCCATACCCATATGGCAGGATTGCCAGGCCTTTCGCGTTACGGCCCGCATTTTGGGTGTCGCCATCTCAAGCAACCGCTCGACCGGAGGATACCTTTGCGAAATCGCAAACATTTTCAGGCTGAGCGAATAGAGATCATCGTCAGAGGACCGGATCACATAACCGCGTCGCACCAGTGTGGACAGCATGCGGTAGATTTCGCTTTGGGACCGGTCCAGAGCGCGTGCAATGTCACCTTGCGACAGCCCGTCCGCATACAGCGATAGCAACTCGATGATGTCCAAACCCTTCTCTAGGGCAGGGGCACGATATTTCTCTGAAGTTGCCGACACGTATTCCTCCCAATTCGCGCTTGCGGGCGAATGCGTGGGCAAAGTGACTTGAATTTGCAGTGTGAGTCAATGTTGATTTATTAGTAAATAAAAGTTTTAAATACAAAGTAAAGCGATGCGGGAGAGTCGCTAAAACGAGATCAGGGAGAAGCAAGTGAGGAAATCGTCCCATACAATCAATGGATTGCTTGCAAGCTGCGTCATTCTGATCGCGGGTGCAGTGCACGCCGAATCGGACTGGAGGTCTTTCCCCGAGGCTGTTTTTAGACCCAAGCTGATTGGTGGACAGAAAAACGAAGGTTTGTATGTCGACATAGGCGGTTTTGTTTCGGACGACTCTATTTCCAAATTCGCACCAAACAACACTAATGCACCTCCCAAGAACGGCGAGCTTCTGCTGCTGCAGTGCGCGCAGTTTGACGTTTCGGAACTGGGCTGTCTCAAGTCGAACTCCGAAGGCGCGAAACAGGCTGCAATGAATAAAGCGCAATGCAACAAGGCTCTGTCCGTCTCCGAAACCTGGCCACAGGTGAAGGATCAGGCGATCTTCTACGGCACAAATGATGCAAACACGCAGGAAGCCCTCGTTTACCAGCCCCACGAGGTGGCTGTCGCCGAAAGCGATAAGTGCATTGTGAGCTTGAACACCGACTGGCGAGCATTGCCGTTGTTGATTGGCCTTGATGAGGCGCAAGCATCTCTGACAGGCACCTCTTCGAAGATGAGGGTCGATTTGGGTCAGGACGTGATCGAGGGAAGTCTCTCACCTAACCTGCAGCGGCAGGGCAGCGGCGTGTTCTCCAACGATCCAAAATCGTCCAAGGCCGCTGGCAATGTCGGCGTGACGAGCCAGCCGTTGGGGTCGGTCACGCGCGCTTGCTGGTCGGGCCACAACGGTTTCTTGGACACTAACGGCTGCGAAAACAGTGACACCGTTGATACGTTTGCGAATTTCCAAACGAGCAAAATCCAACCGCTAGCTGTAAGCGCGGGAGGTTCGGGAACATTATCTCATGGCTGAATTTGACGCATCAAACCAAGGCGTAGAACGCCATCACCTGCGTGGGTTTCCTGATGGCTCCACACCTGCGACTGATTTGTGCCGCAGCGAAAACAAACAATGGGCACCCATGACCAAAGTTTATCATACGGATTGAGGACGACATGACCAAACCACAGGGCCGTCTGGCCGGAAAGAAAGCACTGATTACTGCCGCAGGGCAGGGCATTGGCCGCGCCAGCATCGAGAAATATGTGGCCGAAGGCGCGCAGGTGATTGCCTGCGATATCAATGATGCAACGCTTGCGGAACTGGCTGCGATCGAGGGTGTGACGGCTCTGAAGCTGGACGTCACCGATGCGGATGCCGTGGCTGGGGTCGTCGCAACCGTCGGAGCGCTGGACGTTTTGTTCAACTGCGCAGGGTTCGTTGGGGCTGGGTCCATTCTGGATTGCGACGACGACCAGTGGGATTTCAGCTTTGATCTGAACGTCAAGGCGATGTACACGCTGGCTAAGCTGGTTCTGCCTGGCATGTTGGAAAATGGCGGTGGTTCGATCATCAACATGTCTTCGGTCGCATCGTCGATCAAAGGCGTGCCGAACCGCTTTTCGTACTGCGCGTCCAAAGCGGCCGTGATTGGCCTGACGAAATCGATCGCCGCTGACTTCATCACGCAGGGCATCCGCTGCAACGCGATCTGCCCTGGCACCGTAGATAGCCCCAGCCTACACGACCGCCTGCGCGCCACCGGCGACTATGAGCAAGCGATGAAAGACTTCATCGCGCGCCAGCCCATGGGCCGTATCGGTCACGCAGACGAGGTTGCCGCCTTGGCCGTCTATCTGGGCAGCGATGAGACCGCATTCACCACCGGACAGACCTTCGCCATCGATGGCGGCTGGACCGTTTGATCAGGGAGATTTGAGATGAAACTGCTGCGTTACGGTCCGGTCGGACAAGAAAAACCCGGCCTTATGGATGAAAATGGCGTGATCCGCGATTTGTCGGGTGTCATTGACGATATAGCGGGCGACGCGTTGTCGGATGCCGGGCTTGATGCCTTGCGCGCGTTGGATGTGGATGCTCTGCCCGAGGTCGAAGGTACCCCGCGCATTGGAGCCTGTGTCGGGCATGTGGGCAAGTTCATTTGCATCGGCCTGAACTATGCCGACCACGCTGCTGAATCTGGCATGGCCCTGCCCGAAGAACCGGTGATCTTCTTCAAGGCGACCTCGGCGATCATGGGGCCTGATGACACTGTGGAAATCCCCCGCAACTCAGTCAAAACCGATTGGGAGGTCGAACTGGGTGTGGTGATCGGCAAGCATACAAAATACGTATCCGTAGAGGACGCGCTGGACCATGTCGCGGGCTATTGCGTGGTCAACGATCTGTCGGAACGCGACTTCCAGCTGCACCGCTCGGGCCAGTGGGTCAAGGGCAAGTCCGCCGACACGTTTGGCCCCATCGGCCCATGGCTGGTGACGCGTGATGAGGTGTCGGACCCGCAGAACCTGCCGATGTATCTTGAGGTGAATGGGCACCGGTATCAGGACGGCTCGACAAAAACGATGCATTTTGACGTAGCAACCGTGATCTCGCACTTGTCGCAATTCATGTCACTGCAACCCGGCGATGTGATCTCAACCGGAACGCCTCCGGGCGTGGGTATGGGGCAGGACCCGCAGACCTACCTCAAGCCCGGCGACCGGATGGAGCTGGGAATCGAAGGGTTGGGCGTTCAGCGCCAAACCGTTGAGGCCAGCAAGTGACCCGGATAACCGGCATTCGAACCGAGGATCTGAGGTTCCCGACCTCGGACAGTCTGGACGGGTCGGATGCGATGAACCCCGACCCCGACTACTCGGCGGCCTATGTGGTGCTGGAAACAGACGGCGCGCATGAGGGCCACGGGCTGACCTTCACCATTGGCCGCGGCAATGAGATCTGTGTGGCCGCGATCCAAGCCCTCGGTGCGTTGGTCAAAGGGCTGGAGCTGGACTGGATCACCGACGATATGGGCCGGTTCTGGCGTCATATCACCGGCGACAGCCAACTGCGTTGGATTGGTCCCGACAAGGGGGCGATCCACCTAGCGACCGGCGCGGTCGTGAACGCCGCGTGGGATCTGTGGGCCAAAGAGGCCGGCAAACCCGTCTGGCAATTGGTCAGCGAAATGACCTCCGAAGAGATCGTGCGCCTGATCGACTTCCGCTATGTGACCGATGCGATCACCCCGGATGAGGCGTTAGCGATGCTCCGCGCCGCTGAACCGGGCAAAGCGGAGCGTATCGCTAAACTGAAGGACGAGGGCTATCCCTGCTACACGACCTCGGCGGGCTGGCTGGGCTATCCCGACGACAAGCTGCGCCGCCTTTGCCATGAGGCCAAGGAGGCGGGCTTTACTCATACCAAGTTCAAAGTTGGCCGCGATCTGGATGACGACATTCGCCGCCTGACCATCGCACGTGAAGTACTGGGCGAAGACATGAACATCATGATCGACGCCAATCAGGTGTGGGAGGTCGATCAGGCGATCGACTGGGTTAAAGCGCTGTCCTTTGCGCGACCCTTCTTCATCGAAGAACCCACCAGCCCTGACGACGTATTTGGCCACAAAGCGATCCGCGAGGGCGTCGCACCGGTCAAAGTGGCGACGGGCGAGATGTGCCAGAACCGGATCATGTTCAAGCAGTTCATCAAGGAAGGCGCGATCGATATCGTTCAGATCGACAGCTGCCGGATGGGTGGGCTGAACGAGGTGCTCGCAGTCATGCTAATGGCGGCGAAGTACGATCTGCCGGTTTGGCCCCATGCCGGGGGCGTGGGCCTGTGCGAATACGTCCAGCATATGTCGATGATCGACTATGTCGCGATCTCGGGTGAGAAGGACAGCAAACGGATCGAGTATGTCGATCACCTGCATGAGCACTTTATCCACCCATGCGTGGTGAAGAACGGGGCCTATTTGGCGCCGTCGCAGCCCGGGTTCTCGATCGAGATGAAGCCCGACAGTATCAGAGAATTCCGGTTCCTGCCTCCAATGGCAGCGGAATAAACCCCTATGGCTTGCCTCAAATAGAAACATCAATCGGGCTGCGCTTTATCCGACCTGAAGGAGATACAATACGTTCAAATTTGGGAAAACGGCCTTTGGGGCCGCCAGTATTTTTGCGCTCGGCGAAACCGCAGCTTTGTCGCAACGCCGGTTTACTGAAAGAAACTTTGACCCACCATGCGCGATACATGACACCATCCAAGTATTGGCTCAAGTTTTCGAACCATACCATGACCGATAGCCAGCTGATTCGTCATGCGGGTTATGAAAAAATGTATATCTGCGAACTGGCCAAGACGCTTCGACGGACTTGCCTAAGTCGCCTCTAACGTATTTATCGCGCAGGGCTTTTGCGAACGTGGAGCAAGCCGCAGTTACCCCGACGTTGCATTGCTTGATCGGAAAAACGGTAGCCTCTCATGCGGCCACGAACATATCCTTGTACTGGTCGCGCAGGATGTTCTTTTGAACCTTTCCCATGGTGTTGCGGGGAAGCTCATCCATCAGGATCAACTTCCGGGGGTGTTTGAACCGCGCGAGGCTGTTGCACACCGCTGCCTGCATTTGTTCAAGGTTGGGGGTCTCGCCCGGTTCCGCGACAATCACGCCAAGAACCGTTTCTCCGAAGTCTGGGTGGGGGACGCCGACGACGGCGCTTTCCAGCACGCCGGGTTGGTCATCGAGCACCAGTTCAATCTCCTTGGGGTAGATGTTATAGCCACCTGAGATGATCAGGTCTTTGTTTCGACCTACGATCTGGACATAGCCCTCTTCATCGATCCGGCCCAGATCGCCGGTGATGAAAAAGCCGTTCTCGCGTAGCTCGGCTGCGGTTTTTTCCGGCATTTGCCAATAGCCTTTGAATACGTTTGGTCCACGTACCTCGATCTCTCCAATCTCGCCCTGCGGAAGAGCGTTGCCATCAGAGTCGCAGATTTTCAGCTCAACCCCGGGCAGCGGCACGCCAACGGTGCCTGCGCGACGCTCCCCTTCATAGGGGTTTGACGTATTCATGTTGGTTTCGGTCATGCCATAGCGTTCGAGTATGCGGTGACCGGAACGCTGTTCGAACTGCACATGCGTTTCCGCCAGCAAAGGCGCGGAACCGGAAACAAACAGGCGCATGTGTTCGGCCAGTTCCCTTGTAAACCGATCGTCATCCAACAGGCGTGTGTAGAAAGTGGGTACGCCCATCATCGTCGTGGCCTGGGGCATCTGACGGATAATCTCGTCCAGATCGAACTTGGGCATGAAAATAATGCTGCTGCCTGCAGCCAGTGACACATTTGTTGCCACAAACAGTCCGTGAGTGTGAAAGATTGGCAGGGCGTGCAGCAGCACGTCGTCGGATGTGAAACGCCATTCTTCAACGAGCGTTTCGGCATTCGACAACAGGTTGTTCTGGGTAAGCATCGCGCCTTTGGACCGGCCCGTGGTGCCCGATGTGTAGAGGAATGCGGCCAAATCCTCGCCGTCCCGATCGACAGTGTCGAAGCTGACAGGCATTACCGACGCCTTTTCCATCAGGCTGCCGCTGCCATCCGCGTTCAGGGTCTCTACGCGCGCGCTCAGTTGCGCGCCAATAGGGGCAAGTTTCTCTTCGCTTTTGGCGTCACAGACAATCAGCGAGGCACCGCTGTTTTCAATAAAGTAGGTCAGCTCATCAACGGTATAGGCGGTATTCAAGGGTAAAAACACCAGGCCGGCCTGCGCGCAGGCGGCATAGAGGGCCAGCGCTTCTGTTGATTTCTCGATCTGCGCCGCAACCCGGTCGCCGGGCTTAAGGCCTATTTGTGTGGTCAGGTGGGCGATCTGCGCTGCGGTGCTTAAAAAGTCCTGATGCGATATCACCGAACCGTCGAACAGATGCAAAAAAGGTGTGTCTTTGCCGGCGTGAGCGCCGAACAAACCGTCATAGAGAGGATTGGCCATAGGGATTACCTTTCCTGTGTCGATGTGAGAGAGGCGGACGCGGCAAGCGATTTGACCTCAGTCGAGGCGTTCACCTCGCGGGTATTGGCAAATTGTTCGTGGTTCTGCGCCACGCGGCTAAGGTCATAGAGATAGTTGACCATGGTGCCGCCGGACTGTGCCCGACCCTTGTCCGACGTATCGGCATCCGCATGAACCGCATGAACCAGCGCACCGTTGCCAAGATGGAACCGCGCCACCGGGTCGAAAGGCATGTTGCCCCGGCCCTTTGCGTTCAGCAGGTAATGCGCTGCCAGCGCCTTCATCTGATCGGGCTTTTCGACGTCCCATTCGGTGTTTTCCTGCGTCAGCCACTTGGTCAGACCCGGAATGGGCGACAGGGTGACAAAGGTTTTCAATCCCGACAGTTCCGCCGCCAGATCCGAGGCCACCTGCTTGATCAGCGAGTTGCCGAACGAGATGCTGGCCAACCCGGCCTGACAGTTCGAGATCGAGTAGAACACAGCCGTATCCGCCTGATCTTGCGGCAGCGGATCGCGGTCTTCTGCGAGCAGCGCCTGGACCGAGCCCGTGATGCCTTGGTTCAGCGCCACTTCGACAAAGATCAATGGCTCATCGGGCATTGCGGGGTGGAAGAAGGCGAAACAGCGCCGGTCGGTTGGCTCGAGCCTGCGGCGCAGGTCATCCCAGCTGTCGATGGCGTGGACTGCCTCATAAGCAATGATCTTTTCGAGAATATGCGCCGGGCTTTCCCAGTTGATCGGGCGCAGCACCAGAAAGCCACGGTTGAACCAGCTGGCGAATAGATGCCGGAAATCCAAATCCAGCGCCTGCAGTTCAGGCTCCTTCCCGCCCAGTCGCAGCAGATCGGCACGCATTTGTACCAGCGCGCCGGTGGCACCGGGCACCCTGTTCAATCGGCGGATCAATTCCTGTCGGGCCGGTTCCACCGCAGCTGCAAAGCTGCGATAGGTGGCTTTCGAGGGGTCGCGTTCGTATTCATCCAGCGACGACCGAACAGCCTCGGGGTCGATATTCATGGCCAAGGCGATATAGCGGAAAAACTCCAGCTTGTCGTCATCACCCATAGTGTCGAACCGGGTCAGGATTTCCTCGGCCAGCGCCAGCCCCGAAGTCTCGCCCGCTGACCCGACCAGAGCATCGGCCAGTTCGGTCAACGGGCGGCCATCGAGGGCCGCCGCGCCCGAGCGGCGATAGCGCCGCTCGAACACGGTGGA
This sequence comes from Ruegeria sp. CL3, assembly GCF_056536505.1. Classification (NCBI taxonomy): domain Bacteria; kingdom Pseudomonadati; phylum Pseudomonadota; class Alphaproteobacteria; order Rhodobacterales; family Roseobacteraceae; genus Ruegeria; species Ruegeria sp. CL3. Next base: position 35,575 of record NZ_JBQFPT010000018.1, read on the forward strand.
CAGAAGATCCGCCAGCAGGGTCATACCGCCGCTCCCATCACTAGGTCAGGCAGCCAGGTGGCCAGACCGGGGAACAGGCAGAGCAGGACAATCGCAATTACCATGCAGGCTACGAAGGGGAGGGAGCCTGTCAGGATGGTCTTCAGCGAGATGTCGGGCGCGATGCCGTTGATCACATAGAGGTTCAGGCCGACAGGGGGCGAGATCAGGCCAATCTCCATGTTGATGGTCAGTACGACCGCAAACCAGATCGGGTCGAAGCCAGCGGTGGTGATGATCGGCAGCAGGATCGGTGCCGCCATCAGGATCACAGCGACGGGGGGCAGGAAGAACCCGGCGATCAGAAGGAACACGTTGACCGCACCCATCAGAACCCAGCGGTTCACATCCAGCGTACCGATCCATTCGGCAATCGCCTGCGTGATGAACAGCGAACTGAGCATGTACGAGAACACACCGGCAGCGGCGATGATGAAAAGGATCATCACGCTTTCCTTGGTGCTGTCGCGCAGCACGACCCAGATGTCCTTGGGGTTCCACAGCTTGTAGATGATCATTGCGATCAGCAGGCAGAGCAGGGCGCCAACGGCAGCGGTTTCCGATGGCGTGGCGATCCCACCATACATTGCATAAAGCACGCCCAGAATGATGCCGAGGAAGGGTAGAACCCGCGGTAGGATCTCGAAACGTTCGCGCCAGGTGTAGCTACCAGACCCCAGACGGGTGGCGTCACCGGATTTCCAGGTCGAATAAAGCGACCAGGCCATGAACAGACCAACCAGCATCAGGCCGGGGATCACGCCGGCCAAAAACAGGCGACCAATCGAGGTCTCGGTGGCGATGCCGTAGACGATCATGGTGACCGAGGGCGGGATCAAGATGCCAAGCGTACCACCTGCAGCGATGGAACCTGCGGCAACGCCGTCGGGATAGCCGCGCTTGCGCATCTCGGGAATGCCCATCTTGCCGATGGCGGCACATGTGGCAGGTGAAGATCCGGACATGGCTGCGAACAAAGCGCAGGCGCCAAGGTTGGATACGACCAACCCTCCGGGTACACGGGTCAGCCAGCGTTCCAAGGCTTCATAGAGGTCAGCTCCGGCCCTCGTCGACGCAATGGACGCCCCCATGATGATGAACATCGGGATCGACAGAAGGGCAAAGTTATCCAGCTTTCCGAACAGAATCTCAGGCATCAGTTCCAGCGAGCGCGGACCGTCGAAGACAATCAGAAACCCGGCTGAAACGATCAGCAAACCGATGGCGACCGACACGCCCGAAAACAGAACAAGGATGGTGGCGATGGCGACAATGGCGCCGAGCAGAAGGGGATCCATCGGCTTTACTCCAGACCAAAGGGTTTATCGATACCAAGCAGGACGGCGACGAGGTCAGCGATTAGCTGAAGCAGCAGCAGTCCAAAGCCGACCGGGATAGACAGGTAGGGAATCCACAGCCGCACACCCCATACGGTGTCGGATTTCCAGCCACGCTCCCATGCGAAGTGCCAATACTCGTAGCCGTAGAACAGCATGACCGAGACGATGGCGATGGACAGGGCCGAGGTCAGGATCGCCATAAAATAGCGGGGGCGCGGGGCCAGCGAGATCGGGATCAGGTCGACATTCACATGCCCGCGCAGGCGTTGCACATAAGGTAGACCGACGAGGGTGGCGGCGATGACAAGATAGATGACCGCTTCGGTTTGCCAGATGGTCGAACCATTCAGGACAAAACGCACGACGATCATTTGGCAGGTGATGGCGACGGCAGCAACGATCATGGCTGCGGAACACCATCCGGCCAGTGTTGAAAGCGCAGCGACAAGACGAAGGAAAGGATTGTTCCCGGTATGGGAAGCAACGGCAGAGCTATGGCCAGCCATTTGCGTCTCCTAGTGATTGAGATGCAATTAAGTCTGAAAGTCAGAACTGAGATCAGTGCCGGGCGGCAGCGGGGCCGCCCAGGCGAGAGAGGGTCACTCGACCGCCAGAGCCTTGTCCAGCAGCTCCTGCCCGTCCGGCACTTCTTCCACGAAAGCCTTATAGGATGTTTCCTGCGCCAAGGCGCGCCATGCTTCGAAGTCTTCCGCGCTCATTTCTGCGATCTCGACGCCCGCTTCGGCGAAGACTTTGGCTGAGTTTGCGTCTTGTTTCTTGGCTTCTTCCAGATAGTAGGTCTGTGCCTTTTCAGACGCGGCCAGCAATGCAGCTTGTTGATCTTCATTCAGCCCGTCGAAGGTGGATTTGTTCATCAGCAATGGCTGGTACATGAACCACAGGGCAACGTCGCCCGCTGGCGTGTAGCAGCTGACCTGTTCGTAGATTCGATAGCTGACAAAGGACGATGACGAAGTGTTGGCCGCCTGCAATACACCAGTCTGCATCGCGTTGTAGATTTCCGATGACGCCATCGAGGCGATCGAGGCATCGGCCCCGGCCAACATCTGCTCAAAGGATTTACCTGCTGCGCGGGTCTGCAAGCCTGCGATATCTTCGGGCTTGGTGATGCACTTATCCTTTCCGGCAAAACCACCGGCCAGATACCCATGGACCAGAACCATCACGTCATCCTCGGCCATCTTCTCTTCCAACGACTCCATGAAGGGAGATTCGGAGAGACGCGCTGCGTGATCGTGGTTTTTCACCAGACCGGGCATTAAAGTCAGGTTATAGGCGGGCTGCTGACCACCGGCATAGCTGAGCGGCAGAACGGTCATGTCCAGCTGACCTCGGCTGAGCGGCTTGTACTGCTCGCGCGGTTTGAACAGAGATTTTGAGCCGAAAATCTTAATCTCCAGATCAACATCGGCGGCGGCAACCTCATCGGCCACGATCTGGGCGACCTGGTGACGGATGTCCTTGTTGGACCACTGGTGCGACAGGCGCAGCTCTTTTGCGGATACAAGCGTGCCAGCAGATACAAGCGCTGCTACAGCAACGGCTGTCATAAAAATGGTTTTCATTATTTCCTCCCTGGTTCGACCCGGCGTACCGGGGTCAGGGTATGCTTAAGCCGGTTCTGTTTTTTAGTCAACTTTTTTGTATACAAGATCATTGCTCTTGAATTTTTCGTAGATTGAGTCCTATACATAATCCTATGGACTTACGACTTGCCGATAATATCGCCCAGGAACTGGAAGAGTTGATCTTTGACGGTACATTCTCAGATGGCGACCGTCTGGATGAGGTCAAACTGGCTGAACAGTTTGGAGTCTCGAGAACACCACTTAGAGAAGCATTTCAAAGACTTGCGCTGTCAGGCTTGGTCGATCTCATTCCACGCCGTGGTGCTTTTGTGCGACAGCCGGGTCCGGTCGAACTGATGGAGATGTTCGAGGTCATGGCCGAGCTCGAAGCTGTCTGCGGCCGACTTGCCGCCATGCGTATTTCCGAGGACGCCCTGAAAGATCTGACGGACGCCAACACGAGATGTCAGCAGGCCGTCGATGCTGGTGATCCAGACACGTACTACCTCGAAAACGAACGGTTTCATCGCATTATCTACAAGCAGTCCGGGAATTCGTTTCTGGAACAGGAGGCCTCCAAGCTGCATCGGCGCCTCAAACCTTTCCGGCGGCAACAGCTTCGATTTCGTGGCCGCATGGCGCAGTCGATGTCCGAGCATGAGGACATCGTTCGCGCTCTTGAGGACGGCTTGGCGGACGATACTGCCAACGCCCTTCGTTCCCACGTCGCCGTACAAGGCGAGAAGTTTCATAACCTGATGGCATCGCTAAAAAACACAACCGAGCGATAAGAGGGCGGGAGTTCACCACCTCCAGCCACGCAGCCCAATTCTATTCCAGCACGGGGAAATGCCATGTGACAGGAATGGCATGTTTCAGAACGCGGTTGTTCGCCTCACATTCAAAATATCGCATTGAGCAGCGGCGCGGTTCTGGCACAATTGCTACGGCAGTCAAAACGGTAGGATTATCGGCTATGGAATACTCTTGGATTGATGAGTTCAAAGGTCTCAGCCACCTACCGGATACTGTGCGCGCTGATCTGATCAGCGGTAGCCAGATCGTCAACGTTCCCGCAGGAACGCAGATATTTGCGCCAGGCCAAACGGCTGACAATCTCTTGCTTCTGTTGCAGGGAACCGTCCGGGTTCAGCAGAAATCTGAGACCGGGCGCGAGGTGTTCCTCTACCGTGTTCATGCCGGTGAAAGCTGTGTGCTAACCACGGCTTGTATGCTGGCCTTTGAAGACTATTCCGCCGACGGCATTGCCGAGACAGACGTTTCAGCGGTAGCTATCCCGCGCCAAACGTTCGACGATCTGGTTGCGAAATCCCCTGTGTTTCGCGAGTTCGTCTTTACAGCGTACTCTCGCCGGATCACCGATCTCTTTACTTTGATCGACGATATCGTGTTCAAGCGTATGGACGTACGGCTGGCTTCGCGGCTGCTAGAGCTGGCAGGGGTAGGCGAGACCGTACACGCAACGCATGCAGTGTTGGGTACAGAGCTGGGCACGGCGCGCGAAGTGATCTCGCGTACCTTGGCGGAATTCCAACGCCGTGGCTGGGTGGAACAGTCGCGTGGCGAAGTCTGCCTGACCGACCGCGAGGGGCTGGAACGCTTGGCAAGATCGGCGACGCCCGAGGTCTGACTTCAAACTTTGAATTTATTTGGTTCGTTTGGTGACCATGTCACCAAAGCTGTGATCCGCGCTGTGCAAGTGTCAACTCACTGATTCCCGACGGAGTGTGACATGACCACAAATATGGGCAAACTTGACCGCGCATTGCGCATTCTGATTGCTGCGATGCTTCTATACATTGCTTTGGGCACGAGCGTGCTGGGGGCCGGACTCCTGTTCTGGCTGGCATTGATCGTGGCGGGTGTGTTCACCCTCACGGCCTTTGTCGGCAACTGCCCGCTTTACCGCTTCGTTGGCCTCAAGACATGTCAGGACTGCTGATGATCGAGACAGCATTTACCCCTTGGGCGTCGCTGACGGGCGGCGTTCTGATTGGAGTGGCCTCGGTTCTGCTGATGTTGCTGATTGGGCGCTTGATGGGGGCAACCGGTGTTTTGGCCGGGCTGTTGCGGCCTGCATCGTCCAGTGATTTTACTTGGCGCGCTGCGTTGTTGGCCGGCATGGCAACCGGCCCCTTGGTGGTGTGGGTAGTGTCTGGGCAGATGCCTCAGGTACAGGTGCCGGTCTCCACTGCCGCGTTTGTTCTGGGCGGTGTGATTGTCGGTGTCGGTGTGACCCTGGGCGGCGGCTGCACCTCGGGCCACGGTGTGTGTGGAATGGCGAGACTAAGCGTTCGCTCGATCACAGCCACAGCAACGTTCATGCTGTTCGCCTTTGCCACCGTTTTCGTCACACGCCACGTTTTCGGAGGATAAAGCGTGAAACTCATCTCAACCTATTTGATCGGTCTGGTCTTCGGTGTTGGAATCTCGCTTTCCGGCATGGCGAACCCAGCCAAGGTGCTGAATTTCTTCGACCTGTTTGGTGCCTGGGACCCGTCCCTGATCTTTGTCATGGGAGGTGCACTGATAACCACCTTTGTCGGCTACAAGATGGTCTTCGGCCGCGCCGCACCCGTGCTTGAACCTGCGTTTCATTTGCCATCGGCGCGAAAGATCGACGTCAAGCTCGTCGGTGGGTCCGCCTTGTTCGGCATCGGTTGGGGCATCGCCGGATTCTGCCCCGGCGGCGCATTGCCCGCACTGGGCACGGGCCGATGGGAGGTCTTTGCTTTCGTCGGTGCCTTGATTGTGGGCATTTCCCTCGCCAAGGGCCTGCAGGCGGCGCTGGCTCCTGATTTGCAAACAGATACCTGAATTGAGACCCGGAGGAGACAAGATATGGCCACTTACCCCGTAAACATGGCGATCAAGCCAGAAGTATTTGCGTTCTTTGACGCTGCAACGAACACGATCAGCTACATCGTGAAAGACCCGGATTCGAGCGCTTGCGCGATCGTCGACAGTGTCATGGATATCGACTACGCGGCCGGGCGTATCACTTTCGACCACGCGGATGAACTGATCCGGACTGTGATCGACAAGGGCCTGCAGCTGGAGTGGATTATCGAAACCCATGTGCATGCCGATCATCTGTCCGCCGCGCCGTATATTCAGGAAAAACTTGGGGGCAAGATCGGGGTCGGCTCCAAGATCACCGTGGTGCAGGACACGTTCGGCAAGGTCTTCAACGAAGGGACCGAGTTTCAACGTGACGGCTCGCAATTCGATGCGCTTTTCGAGGATGGCGACACCTATATGATCGGGAATATGCAGGCCTATGCCATGTACACGCCCGGACATACGCCAGCCTGCATGGTTCATGTCATGGGTGATGCGGCTTTTGTTGGGGATACGCTGTTCATGCCCGATGGCGGCTCCGCCCGCGCCGATTTTCCGGGCGGCGACGCAAGCGTTTTATATGACTCGATCCAGAAAGTTCTGGCATTGCCGGATGAAACGCGTCTGTTCATGTGCCACGACTATGGGCCGAACGGGCGCGATATTGCCTGGGAAACCAGCGTAGCCGAAGAAAAGGCCCACAACATCCACGTTGGCGGTGGCAAGACAAAGGAAGAATTTGTCAAGTTCCGCACCGAACGTGATGCAACGCTGGCGATGCCAAACCTCATTATCCCTTCACTGCAGGTCAACATGAGAGCAGGCGAGGTGCCCAAGGATCCCGACGGCAACCCGATGCTCAAAGTGCCTGTAAACGCCCTCTAAAGGGCCAGAAGGAGAGCAGAGATGGAGTTTCGCACGTTATCACCCAAATTCACCGTCAGCCCTCAGATCTCGGTCGAGGATGTCGGGACAATCGCTGCGCAAGGTTTCCGCGCGATCATCTGCAATCGGCCGGATGGCGAAGGGGTGGATCAGCCCTCGTTCAAGGAAATCGCCGCCGCTGCCAAGGCCGCGGGGATCGACGCCCGCTATGTTCCCGTGCAATCAGGCATGGTGAAAGATCAGGATGTCGAGGCGTTTGGCGCAGCACTTGAAGATGTGCAACGCCCGGTTTTTGCCTATTGTCGCACCGGGACACGCTCTGCCACGCTTTGGTCTTTTCACGAGGCTATGAAACGGCCGATTGCCGAAATCCTGACAGCCACCAAGGCAGCGGGCTACGACATGAACGGCGTGGCCCGCCGGATCGCAAATGGCGGCAAGACCCCAACAGATACGGGCGACGCCCATTTTCAGGTTGTTATCGTAGGCGCGGGGGCAGGGGGGATCTCGGTCGCTGCCAGTCTTAAATCGAGGCAACCCGATCTGGATATTGCCGTCATTGATCCGGCAGATGTTCACTACTACCAGCCCGGTTGGACCATGGTGGGCGGCGGTATCTTTGATGCCCAGACGACGGCCAAGACCATGGGCAGTCTGATCCCCAAAGGCGTGCATTGGATCAAGGCGGCCGTCGCTGCATTTGAGCCCGACAACAACGCTGTCGTTCTGGATGGCTGCCGAGTGGTGAAATACGACCGACTTGTCGTCTGCCCGGGTCTGAAGCTGGATTGGGGCAAGGTCGAGGGGCTAGAGGAAACTCTTGGCCGCAACGGCGTAACCTCGAACTATCGCTATGATCTTGCACCATATACGTGGCAGTTGGTGCGTGAGATGCAAAAGGGCAGGGCAATTTTCACCCAGCCTCCGATGCCAATCAAATGTGCCGGTGCGCCGCAAAAGGCCATGTACCTGTCCGGCGATGCGTGGTCTCGGCGGGGCGTATTGAGTAACATTGACATCCAATTCATGAACGCGAGCGGAGTGCTATTCGGCGTCAAGGACTATGTCCCGGCGCTGGAGGACTATGTTAAAAAATACGACGCCTCGTTGAATTTCTTCCACAATCTCGTTGCCATCGACGGCCCCGCAAAGACGGCGGTGTTCGAGGTGACCCAACCAGACAATGAGCCGCGCAAGGTCGAAGTCTCCTTTGACATGATCCATGTCTGCCCACCGCAGACCGCTCCGGATTTCGTACGGGTGTCACCGCTTGCGGATGCGGCTGGGTGGGTCGATGTCGATCAGGCCACGCTAAGGCACAAGAGCTTTGACAATATCTGGTCCCTGGGCGATGTGATGAATGCACCGAACGCTAAAACAGCGGCGGCAGCACGCAAGCAGGCGCCCACCGTGGCGGATAACATCGTGGCTGACATCGCAGGTCGGTCTGCTATGGCGCAATATGACGGCTATGGCTCGTGCCCGCTGACCGTCGAGCGTGGCAAGATCGTTTTGGCAGAGTTCGGTTATGGCGGAGCACTCAAGCCTAGTTTTCCCCGCTTTCTGTTAGATGGCACAAAACCCAGTCGTTTGGCGTGGTTTCTGAAGGAAAGCGTGCTGCCGCCGGTCTATTGGAAGGCAATGCTGCGTGGCAAGGAATGGATGGCGCATCCTGAAAAACTGAGCGTGGTCCCGGAATAGTCCTGCGCATCGGAAGACCTCAGATGATCAACCACCTTCGCCGATTGGTCCCCGTTCTGGATTGGGGCCGGAATTATACGCGCGGCGCATTTTCCAACGACCTGATTGCGGCCTTGATCGTGACGATTATGTTGATCCCGCAATCGCTTGCCTACGCTCTGTTGGCGGGATTGCCGCCCGAGGCTGGCATCTACGCGTCGATTGTTCCGATTGTGCTTTATGCGATCTTCGGGACAAGCCGCGCGCTGGCAGTCGGGCCGGTGGCCGTGGTGTCGCTTTTAACCGCCACCGCGATCGGGCAGGTGGCGGAGCAGGGCACTGCAGGGTATGCCGTCGCAGCGCTGACGTTGGCCTTTCTGTCTGGCGCGTTTTTGGTGCTTATGGGCGTGATGCGGTTGGGGTTCATGGCCAATTTCCTCAGCCACCCGGTGATTGCGGGGTTTATCACAGCCTCCGGCGTTTTGATTGCGACCAGTCAGCTCAGGCACATTCTGGGTGTCGATGCGCATGGGCACACACTGCCTGAAATGGTCGGATCAATCCTTGCCCATTTACCTGAAACAAATTGGGTGACGCTGGCAATCGGCAGCCTTGCCACCGGCTTTTTGTTCTGGATGCGCAAGCACCTCAAACATTTTCTTGGGTTCTTGGGGGTAGGGCCGGTTCTTGCCGACATTCTGACGAAAGCCGGGCCTGTCGCCGCCGTGGTCGCCACAACTGTTACTGTCTGGGCTTTGGCTCTAAATGCTCAAGGGGTGCAGATTGTAGGGACGGTGCCACAGGGCTTGCCTCCGTTCACAAGGCCTGATCTTTCCTTCGATCTTGTAGGAGAGCTGATCGCTCCTGCGGTTCTGATTTCGATCATCGGATTTGTTGAAAGTGTCTCGGTCGCGCAGACACTGGCCACAAAGAAACGCCAGCGGATTGATCCGGATCAGGAGTTGATTGGTTTGGGCGCGGCCAATCTGGGGGCAGCGTTTACCGGGGGCTATCCGGTTACGGGTGGGTTTGCGCGTTCGGTTGTCAATTTTGATGCCGGAGCGGAAACACCGGCTGCCGGTGCATTCACTGCCGTAGGGCTAGCCGTCGCCGCCTTTGCACTGACCCCGTTGGTTTACTTCCTGCCCAAGGCCACTTTGGCCGCGACGATCATTGTTGCCGTCCTAAGTCTTGTGGATTTTTCAGTTCTGAAAAAGACATGGGTCTATTCTCGCGCAGATTTTGTAGCGGTCGCCGCCACCATTGGCCTTACGTTGGGGTTGGGGGTCGAGGTGGGGGTTGCCTCGGGCGTGGTAACCTCGATCCTGCTGCACCTTTACAAGACTTCGCGCCCGCATGTGGCCGAGGTGGGGCTTGTGCCCGGCAACCAGCATTTCCGCAATATTCTACGTCACGAGGTTGAAACGATCCCGTCCATAGTGACGTTGCGCGTGGATGAAAGCCTGTATTTCGTCAACGCGCGGTTTCTGGAAGATCTGATCCAGCATCGTGTGCCTGAAGGAAGCAATGTCAGTCATGTGATCTTGATGTTTTCTGCGGTGAACGAAGTTGACTATTCCGCGTTGGAAAGTCTTGAGGCGATCAACCAGCGCTTGTCAGATATGGGCATCGGTCTGCATCTGTCCGAGGTCAAGGGGCCGGTTATGGACAGAATAAAGCGATCTCATTTCCTCGATCAATTGAACGGTCGGGTATTTCTATCGCAATATGAGGCTTGGATCACGGTCGGCGCGCATGACAATGGTGTTGAGACAGTCCGAAACTGCTCGACGCTGTAGATCTGTCAGCCTCTATGTCCTCTTGAAGCGCCCCGCCTATGACCCTTATCGCGAATGTTTAGCAGGCAACAAATGGCGTCCACTAGTCCCCGACGGGAGTGTCTTTCGTCGACATAAGTTAGTCGCATTCCCATACCGTTTGTATGAAACAGACAATCGTTCGTCAGTTCATCAAACGGGTTGCGCCCCTCTAAACTACCGAGTTTCGAGCAGAGCTCCCGCGCTTTCTTAAGCGGCATCAACGAAATAATCTCTGAACGCAACGTATCATCCTGAAGCGTAGCAGCTGGATCCAACATCTTAACCGCGAGTTCGGTTAGTTTGCCGGAATCACTGAAACCAGGCTCCAACCCGTCCATGACCTCGAGTATTTCGTTGGGTAGAAGTGTCTTGATCCTCTTCGGATTCGCTAGTCTTAAAAGGCTAGAAAATGCGAGACCTGGAGCATCCAGATCGATGTCCGCAACGGATGGCATAGTCTGCTGGCCGACCTTATAGTATTAGTTTAAGTGCTTGCCTGACAACTTATGGCAGATTTTTGCAACGACCTGCCACCTTCTTGGGTTAGGGAAGCTTTGCGCGCCTTTTTTAGCAAGGGGTCAACGTCAGGCCAGACCATGAGGTTTTAGCTTTGCGCAAATCTATGCCTAAAGCGTCCAATAAATAACATAATCATTATTATTAGATAATCGATAGAGAAAGCGCCTATTTGTTAAGTTCCCTTAAAAAGGAGACTCCAATTTTGGGACTCGATCAACAGAGAAATTCCAGAACCCTGGCCCTTCAGATTGGAAGCGCGAGCCTGGCGATGTTGAGGATGTGTTGTTCAAACCGGCCAAAGGTATCGCGGTACATCAACTCTCGGATTCGATGCATAGGTGATGCTCCTGAGTCGAATCCGTATCCTTCAACTTTATCTTCGAGCATGCAAATCACGATTGCTAAAGCCTTACGACTTTCCACCAGATGACAGATGTGACATGGCTGCATCAACTGACGGGTTGCGAAGCCTAGCTTGGCCGGTGATGGAAAATGCGCGCTGTCGAGCACATCAACCGGACGCAGGTCATTTGGTTTTTGAGTGCTGAGCAGAAGATCGAGTAGTCCGCGGAACTCGGAGACAAGGCGCTGTCTCTTCGATCGCACTGTCCTCTGCTTCATGACTTTAAGTAGGAACTGCTCATAGGAGATGATCTGATCCCAAACCGTTTGGAGCGTTGCATCGCCATTCCAGTCATGGGCATGTTGGTCGGCAACGAAATCACATCCTAGCCGGGGCTCTTGCGGAATATCGCGCCACTGGCACCTTGGATGGGGTGGCCCAAGAGGTGGCGCTTGCCATCCTACCCGACACCGGCGGTCACCACACCTATGCAGACGGCGAGCAAGAGGCATTCCACACGGAAGTTCAGCGATTGGCTTAGCTCTCCCCTGACGAGCGCGAGGCCTATGCGCGGGTTTATCTTGAGCCCGCGCTGGAAGTACCTGGCGGTTTCTGTGATCTGCATATCCTGCAGCGCGAGCCAATGCTCAACCACCTCAGAGCCACACTTCCGCTTGAATGGCTTCGGCGATTTTCAGGACTTGCGATCCATACCCTCGAAAAACTCTTCGAAATGACCGCGAGTTTTGGAGATCGCGAGGCCCTCCTTTCTCTGATCCGAGATCGCAGTGTCGCCCTGGGATAGGCATGCTGCCCCATCGGCACGAATAGCAGCGGCAACTTTGGTTCATGCGGGATTTTTGGTTTGCCGAAGAGATCAACCCCGAAGTCTGGGACTACGTGAACCGGGAACCCAACCTGGTCTTCTGGTTGGAGCGTCGTCGGGACCGCGGTCAGCAGGGAGATGACATTTGGTCGACGCTGTCGGCTGAGAAAATTGAGCAACTGCAACTTGCATATCGCCCGCATTGGCCCGTCGTTCCTCTTCCGTCGAGCTGGGGCACCGGAAGTCCAAGGGGAGAGACAGCCTATCGCTACCTCAGAGATTCTGTTTGGCAAATCGGCCGTGATGAGCCGAGCGTCGCGCTGCAGGTCATCAAAAGACCTCTCGCAAAAGACATCATAGCTCCATCCTATAACGATCTTCGTAGCATCCGGGCAGAGCTGCGAAGCAGATCCGCAGTGGCGTCTGCCACCGCGGCGTGTTCGCCAAATGTAATGCGTTGTTGGTCGCTCTTGCTTGATCGACCACATAATCGGGGTGCCTTTTCTAAGATATTCCTGAAAGGCTTTTCGGCAAACGTATTGATCGACTATCATGGGAGCCTGAGCGTAGAAGAAATTCAATGAAAGCTTCCGCCACTGCAGTTAACAAGCTGATAACCAATAACAAGCTGATAACCAACCGTACGCTCCAGTCAGGTAGGACCCATCCGCCTTATTGTTCGTAAAATCCACGCGCCCCAAATGCCTCGAAATCGGGCCGCCCGGACACGTGCCTTGCTCGAAAGCTTTACAGTTCCCGGATGTAAGGTAAAACCCGCCGCTTGCAGGTGACTAATCTGCCGAAAAAGCCAATGAGTTCCGCGAACCAGTCATACATGCGTCACGCAGCATCAGTGGTTCTGGGCTCTCCTGACACATTCGCCGCGATCTGCACCAAAGGCTGGTTTGTATGGATCGACATTAGCTGCACGCCTTATGAACAGGTAAGACGCGGGACAAGGCCGCTTTTGGACTCGGCAGCATGGACCGCTGCTGCCGGCCCAAGGCAGCTGTCCAATTTCGACGGGAAACCAGCAATGACCGCAAGCGGGGCAACCCATGACCGGAATAGCCATTTCCTTCCATCGCGCAGATGCCATCCAAGATCCTAACTTCTCTCGAAACTAGTTCGAAAATGGTTGCTTGAATCCTCTCTAGGGTGCAAAGCGAAGGCGTATTCGACCAGTGACTGTGTGATCCATAAAAAAGAAAGCGGCGGTTCTTCTGTGTTCTTAAAAAAACTTCAATATCGGCGGCTATGCAAATGAAAGTGTTAGGCGACTGCAAAAACCTAGAAAAGGTAAAGTTCTTCATTTTTCTAGGAGCATTCCTTTGTCTTTTGACTATGCGGAGTTTGATCGGCTTAGATTTCACAGACGAAATCCAATACTATTACCAAGCCATTGGACTCGCCGAAACGAACCGTTTCTTTTCTAATGATCTGTATATCCAGCAACTTGTTTATGTTTTCGTTCTCCCGTTCTTTAAGGCGTACCTTTTCGCGTTCGGTGACACGGGTATTATTTTGTTCGGACGAGCGCTCTGTGTGATCGGGTTAATTTTTCTTTGCTGGTTTTGTTGCCGCAGGCTTGTCGGTCTGGGTCTAGAGCCCTCCAACGCACTTCTGGCGGCGGTCGCATTGAGTTTTGCGGTAACCCACCATTCTATTTTTGCTGTTAGTTACAACACAGTAGCTCAAGCGATGTGGATTGTTTTTGCTTTACTCTTCGCATCGCCCAAGACCGTCAGGCCGTGGTGGTGGGCCGCTACGATTGTGGTGGCCGGCGTAGCCTATCCTGTCGCCGGTTTGGTAATGGCAGCAATCCTATTGATCTACCTTTTGGTGTCCAAGCAGTTTGATCCGCTTCTCCGAGTGATCGGTTTTGGGTTGCTTTTTGGTGCGTTGGGATTGGCTGTCATACTTTCGCTTACAGATTTTGAGGACGTTATGCGTTCTCTACGGTTTAGTTCAGGCTTTTCAGTTGGAAGTTTTTGGACAGATCGCGAAATGCAACGCGACTATCTTGCTATCCTTCTTTTGATGCTTGCTGCTCTTTTTGCGCCCGCCCCGAGAGGATTGCGAAATCTCCTCTTGGTTGTCCTGTTCTGTCTGACCTGCCTGTTCCTGTTTGCTATTGTGCACGACATCCTTGAGTTTCGGGCCGCTGGTTTGCCATATCCCGGACCTAGAACTGACACCTTGGCGGGATGGCCTGTGCTGTGCGCTGTTGCACAATTCACAGCGCGGACTGCAGCACGTTCTAACGGGTCCAGCGAGTGGCCAATTCGAGCGGTGGGCATTGTTGCTATTTGCCAGTTCACGGCGTTCGCCGGAACAAGCAGCGGAGGCGTGATCGCGGGTGTTGCCGCGATGATGATCCTGCTCCCAATTGCAACTGCCCTTGCGACATTGGGCATACGGGCTGAGCGTGGTGTGGGGAGATGGATGCCCCACGCGCTGCTCTTCGGTGTCTTATCGATCTACCTGACACTTTGGCAGCTCACGCCCTATCGAGATCCTTCGACATTTTTCGTGGGACGCAGCTTTACCGACGTGAGCATCTTCAAAGGCATCTTGGTAAGTAACGAGAAAGTGCCGGTGATTGAGGCATTTCAAAAAGAATTTGACGGGAAGACCGAAGGACAAGGAGGCCTTATTCTGAGCGGTTTTCCAGGAATCTATGCCGTACTGGAAGCAAAGCCCGAAACTTGCATGATCTACAATCATTTCGTCAGCGACCCCCAGATAGCTGGCGCTCTGATTGAGTGTATTGGTTCAAAGTCTCCAAAGTTTATTTTAAACTTGGAGGACCACGCGACTTTGGAGGAGCGCACTCGAACCAAAGAGGAGATCACATCGCATATTGCAAAGGCCAACAGTTTGGAGTGCGAACGTGGTAGTGTAGAGTTTGAAGCGGTGTTCCCAGGAATGTCCGATGCCGTCGCATATACCTTCTGCCAGTAAGCGAAACTGTTTCGCCAAGCCTCAAGAAATTCAGATTTACGTTATGCCGAAGAGAAGTTTTCTATCTTCTCAAAGCCAGGATAGTCACATGCGCGTCATCGCAACCTTCCAGTTAAGGGCCGCGTTCCTCGCCCGGAAGCCATCGCTTGGGGAAAATGACGATCTTGTCGGTGTTGTTGTTCAGCAGGCCACCCCAGCAACCGAAGCTGGAATTCGAACTTACTTGAGGTGTGCATTGTGAAACGAGAAACAAGTCGAAGTACCTATTTGCGCCGCTATTAACGTCTACACATCTCGACTGAACTGAAGGAGGTAGCTTGGGTGCAATATTTTTTTGCCCCAATCGATCTCGGCTGAAAGAAGAAGACCTTGGCCTCTTGAGTCTCCGAAGATGCCAGAATTCTTTCTATCGCCGCACGGTACTAGTCAGTTTTGAGCATTGCCAAACCGATGGTCACGTAGTTACCTCCTCACACGGGGACCGCGATCGACTGTCTAGCCTCCTGTTCTTGGGCCACTAGTCAGTCGGTTTCTCTAGTAAGGTTTCTGGAACTGGTGGACGCCTGATGAGGGCGGGTGTGATTGTATTGCTTGAGCCAGTTATTGATGACGATCTGGGCCTACTTGGTCGTCGTGAACCGCTCCGAATTGAGAGTTTCTCGACGCAGCGCCCTATTCTTGCATCACTTGGCCCGTGGATTTCGCGCAATCACTACGACATTCCAGCATAGCCAGCGCAGCGGCGGAAGAAGCCTCATCAAGAGCGTGTCAAAGCGCTCCAGAGGCGTGTAGAGCCGCTCCCAATTCGGCGCCTCTTGCACTACGGCTTTCCAGTATCTTTCCTTGTTCGGATCGCGTCGCTGAAAAACCGCCATAATAATGAAGATCACAAGGGTTGAAAGCCAGTAAAACCGGGTTTCGCTGCGTTCAAAGTGCTTGGTGATATTTGCGACGTCAGCTCTGGTGAGTGGATGCTCGTCGTCCGTTCGGACCTCCATGGCCATCCGACGATAAACGTTAATGACCGGATTGTAGGCAACAGGATCCCAGCTGACAAATGTGCCGTCTTCCTTGAGATGGGGCAAGGCTTGCGCGAGGGTGGCATCAATGTCGACATGGTGGAGCATATTGCCCGCATAAATCACGTCGAATTTTGCGTCCTCCGGAAGTCCAAGCGACTCGGATGACGCAACATGGGTATTGATCGAAACCCCATTGATCTGAGCCAGTTGGCCGGCAGCCTCGCACATTCCTGCAGATAGATCAGAGGCAGTCACCTCAGCACCGAGGGTCGCGAAATAGACGCTCACCTCGCCAAGTCCGCACCCTAGATCAAGCACCGTTTTGCCCGATAGGTCCCCAAGTTTTTTTGCGATGTGCCGCATCTCCGGAGCCGTGCAGGCTTCGTTGGCAAGCCTTACATCAATCTTGGACAGATCCTCGCTGGCGGCCCAAGCATCGTGAAACTCGCGTTCCGCTTCGATCCGGGCTTTTTCACCGGCCTGTTCCTCAAACCCTGAAGCAATACCGACCTTCACAAGTACATTGCGAAAAAAGTCTTCGTTTTCGTCTTGCACTTTGTCGTTAGCAAATCTGAGACCTGCGGTCTCTTGTTTGCTGATCGCAATTTCGTTGTCGCCGCGCTTGTAGAGGACTGCCTCGTTCAACGCTACGCGTTCGCAGAGACCCGGATATGAAGGGTGGGTGATGACCACATCTCCGGCGTCGTATGCAAATTCAAGCTCGTCCACGAATATGTCCCATGCCGAGGAAGCTTTCATTCCTTGCGTCATGGGATGCTTTTCGGCTTCGATAAGGAAACGATACTTGAAAGCCTCAAAACGGATCTTTTTAGGCACTTACTTGAGCTTTCTTTTCTGGGAGCTGACGGGATTGCGGTCTCTCGCGTTTTTCATTACGTATGCGCTCGGCTTTTTCCAACAGCTCTTCGTAAGTAACAGGCCATTTCTTCTCGGGCGGTGAAGTGAGAAATGTCTGAACCCTTTGCAACTTGGCAGCCATGAAACGCATGGAGATGGTTATCTCGGGATAACTGCCATACATGCAACCATCGCATTCACTGACCACTTTATGCACTTCCTTGCGGAAAGCGGCTTCTCGGTAGGTTTTTGGGAAATGCGGGTCGTATGCGGGATACTTCGTCGGCAAACGGAAATCACAGCATGGTGCAAAGTTTCCGTTCGGTAGTAGCGCGAAATACAAGTTAGGTGAGTCGCAAACACCTTTGTTCTTGTTTCTCCACGTGGTCGCCTCGCCGCGAATAAAGCGCTTTATATCGTCGATATACTGATCGCTATCATAAAGCAGAAAACCCTCTTTGCGCATTTTGCGAATTCGATCGAGCAACTTGTCCGCTTCGCCCAGTTCTTCGGGCCGGAAGCGCAGGCTTTGGTCAAACGTGCGAAACCCGCGTGGGCGTCCGAAACTGCTGACATGGGCCGGGACAAGCGACGTGAACCACGAGATCTCTGTCCCGAAGCGAACTACATCTTCGATGTCCGACAGGTTAGAGGGTTGCATCACGCATCCTAAAGATGCGAAACTGTTGTGCTTGGGAAGATACTGCGTGAACGCCGCGATCGCCTTTAGGGCTTGGTGCCAACTTTCGTCGAAATCACCATTGATGCGATCTTGTTGCGCACCATGCAGGCTGTCGAGCGAAATCGAGATATCTCGACCGCCAGCCTCTACGGCCTCAGCAATACGGTCTTCGGACGCGAAGCCGTTGGTCTGCATCCGAACATGAACGCCGCGGCTTTCGAAAGCATGGATGACCTTGGCAAGGTCGCGGCGGGCAAACGGCTCACCTCCAGTAAGAAGCACGATAGCGACGCCCATCTCAGCGAAATTGTCCGCGATCCGTTCAACTTCGTCGATTGTCACTTCGCGCACATCTGCATTCGCGTAGATAATATTGCATTGTTCGCAGGTCAGGTTACAGCGAGCAGTGACATAGAACTGCACATAGACCGGCGCATCCTGAAGGAGTGCGGCGCGCGCTAGGGTTTTTTTCGAGAGATCTGAGAACAAGGCCAATACCGTTCGAGAAGAGTTCTTATCGCGAAGTTCAATATGAGCGTGCAGCCGTTTGCCACAAACTTCGCAGTGAGTAGGGATAAACCAAACTTCAACGACAATGTCCAGATGATCAAAGAGCCCAGCAACATGATAGCCACGTTGTTGGTTATAGTGAATAGCAAATCCAAATGACGTGGAACCGGCGTACCTCGAAACACTAACCTACGTATAAGCAGAACGTTTACTGATGCACCGATCAGAAAACCCACGGCATTTGCAGGTAGAATAGGCCAGCCAAGCTTCGAAAGGGCGAGAAACACCAAGACATCGGCAGTAAACCCGACAGTCACCGCGCAGAAGTAGCTGAGAAGCCTCTCAAATGTTGATCGTACGCTTAACAACATAGAGTGGTCGGCCTTTGATTTCGTCAAACATCTTGGCAACGTAAGTCCCGACAACCCCAATTATCAGGATCTGAAGACCATTGAAGACCAAAATTGAAATCAGAATTGAGGTAATACCTGGAACAACCGTTGTTGTGAAGAGCTTAAGGCAGAGCAAGCACACGCCGCTGAACGCTCCAATTCCCAACATAAACAATCCCAGGCGAACGACTAGCAAGAGAGGCTTGCTCGAGAATGACGTAATTGCATTGGTCGCAAGACCCAACATCTTGCGAAGTGGATATTTAGTCGTACCCGCACGTCGTTGATCACGGTCATATTGAAACGCGTACGAGGTGAAACCAACCCATGGCACCATTCCACGAAGGAAGCGATTTCGTTCTCGCATGTCAGAAAGAACGATCGCCACGCGCCTGGAAATCAGTCGAAAATCGCCAGTGTCATTTGGGATCGGGGTGTCAGAAAGTGCATTAAGCAGTCGGTAGAACGCAGAAGCTGAAGCCTTTTTGAACCAAGTGTCTCCTAACCTTTCACGTCTTTGGCCATAGACTACATCATATCCTTCCAACGCGATTTCATACATTTGCTCGATTAATTCCGGTGGGTCCTGAAGGTCGCCGTCTATGATAGCAATATAATCGCCCCTTGCGGCGTCAAGCCCAGCTGTGACCGCGACCTGGTGGCCGAAGTTCCGACTAAGTTCGACCAGCTTCACGTGCGTATTCAGCGCGGCCTCTGCAGCGATTATTTGGCCAGTCGTGTCAGAAGAACCATCGTTAACCAAGACGAATTCCAAATCAGCTCTCTTGGCCATGCCATCTCTCAGAGCGTTCAACCTCTGAAGAGTCTCAACTACACACAGTTCTTCATTAAAAACTGGTATGACCACTGAAATTAACTTTTGTTCGCTTGAAGTTGTATCGGCAGCGTCGCCTGCCGATTTACACTCCGACATGCCATGTGAAACGTATTGAGTCGAAGAACTAGAGTTCGCCAATAGAAAAACCTCGTTTTCGGCTTGGTTACCATTGATTCGCACTATGAAAAAGAGGCAAAGAACCATTTTCGAACCAGTGCCAAGAGAAACCCGAAAGGGTAGCTGTGCCACGGCAGGAAACGGCTACGCTGGTCTCGGGTTGCTTCGTTTTCGGTCGTTGCTGGTTTCCCGGCGGAGTTCGAAAACGGCTTTGGGCTGAGAGCAGAAACCTGCAATGTCTTTTCAGTTTTGAGCCAGCCCAAATGCTCTCGGATGTCCGCTCCGCGAGAGCGTTAGAGCAAGGTCAAATGGCTACCGCACCGCAGGGTTTTTCGCACGGTTCTATAGTATCAAAAGAAGGAGGTACTCCAAGTTGAAAGTACTTACTAGCATACTTCTCATTTCAGTCAGCTTTGCTCTCCCGGCAAAAGCGCAGAGTGAAGATTTTGCACCTCAAGTCGTAGCAGGGGAATCGATTTAACTAGCCGAGACAGACCGATTGCGTTGTGAACGTTGCCGTGGATCCGATGGCTCGGCGGAAGCCGAAGGAAGAACGTTCGCGACCGAAAATAACATTCTGGGCAGGACAGCACAAAAAATACAAATCCCAGTAGTGGCTACGCCCATGATGTGGAACTTTATGCCGAGCGAAGAAGAGCTGGAGCAGGTTGCGCGACTACCTACAGTCCAACACGGAACAATCTGTAATGCAGCGCACCGACAAACGTAATTCCGGGTCCGCCCCCCGCGCTTAGCTTTTGGGCAGGGCCGGCGGTCATTTAAAAGCCCGCATTGGGCTCGTTCCCGACATTCTCGGCGCATTAAACGAAGGACTGCTTCTCGATCGCTCGGCCAGAAAATAGTGAAATCTGGAGTCTCAAAAATTCAAAGCCTTAAGTAACTGATTTTGATTCAACCGCAGTCTCACAAATTAGGTGATCCGACACTATTGTCGGAGCACCAAAATAATGGGACTTAAATGTTGAGACTCGTCCCCTATTAAATTCAACACCCTGTGTTTTTTGCGCTTTTTGAGCGTTTCAGCGGTTCAAGCGCTTCAAGCCTGCGTCAAACAGAAAGCAATTGAGCCTCTTTGCAACCTGGAAACAGGCGCTGTGTGTCTTGCTAGGACTTGGCCGATCGGACAGAACACTCTCTCCTAGCGCACGGCCCATACCAGCCATTCAGCGCTTCGGTTCATTTCGCAATGCAGCTTCATTGAACCCGCCATTGGCAGTGCCTACGAGATTGACGCGTGCCCGAGGTCGGTAAAGAGGGACTTTGTCGCCGTTGACAAATATAATTCGAATGTCCGCTTGCAATTAACTTCCGTAGTTGTGCCATAGTTCAATTTTATTCGACCGCTATGCGGATGTATTTGACAGAATTTCTTGTTCTGCATATTGAGCGCGCTTTCGATTGCGGTAACCGAAAAGGTGACGCACGGAGCAAACAGCCAAACAGCTTTACATACTACTTGTCAGTACCAAATACGGCGATAGGTTCGGCCAGACCGTCGATCTCAACCGAACCAAAGCTCACTAGCCGATCAATCCCCGATAGAGCATCATTGGTTGCGGCATCCAAAAGCATCGCCGCGCGGAGCGATTTGCATTTAGCTTCTAGCCTAGAAGCAAGATTGACGGGATCTCCGTACACAGTGAACGACTGGCGGATGTCGGACCCGATCGTGCCTGTGACAAGCTCTCCGCTTGCGATGCCAATCCGGATTGAAAGCCCGTGCCTGCCAGCCGTCGCGTGCAAGGTTTTTGCAGTTCTTACCGCCGCGTCCGCAGGCGTTTCAACTTTGACCGGTGTGTTGAATGTCACAAGAAATCCGTCGCCAAGATAAGAAATAACAATCCCATTTTCGGCTGAAACATCCTCAGTCGCGTCCGTGAGAAAGAGATCCAGGCGTTTGATCACTTCGTCCGGAGAATGCTGTGAGGAAAATCTTGTAAACTCGGCAATATCCATCACGAGCGCCGTACCAAATGATTTCTTAGGTCTAAGCGGAGCGTTTTCGTCTATGAGCTTCTTCGCAATTTCTTCCGGCAGGTATTTGCTAAGAAGGTCCGAGACATGTTGTCTTTTTGCGCGTTCGCGACCGCGCTCCAGATCAGCTTCAACTTGCGCAAAGAAGACCGCTCGGCTTCTGAATACGGCAATTGCTAAAATGCACGTCGCAAATAGCAGCATCCCGGTTTCTTCGATGCGATTGCCGCGACCGATGAAATCAATGGAAAGAAACACAGCCTCATAGGTTTCGCGGGTGGCCATCGCTGACATATCTGCCCATGACAGTGTCCGCTCCATCGGCAACGTGACCCAAATGAATGCCGCCCACCATCCAACTACGCAAAGGCCTCCAGTCCAGAGCACAAGACGCCAGGAAAGGCTGAGGCACGACAAAGCGACTATTGGAAAGAGGTAGTATATTCCATAGGCGCGGAACGCGATGATCTGCGGCACGTCGTCGGCCCTGCTGATGGGGACGAGCGCAAAAAGCGAACAGATCGCCAATGAATCCAGTGCGTAAACGGCATATTTGATCCATGTCCTGTCATAGCTGGTGCCAATCAATACGAGATGGGCGACGCCGATTGCAGTGAACGCGAACAATGCGAAGGTCGTGACTTGTCTCGTACTGAACTCAGGAAAAAAAAGTGTTGAACCCAAGTACCAGAAAAATGCTGCAGCGGTAATGAAGGTGCGACAAGCAATCGCCAAGCGTAGTCCGCGCTGCTCGGCTTTTGTGAGTCTTCTTTCGGCCTCCATTGCGAATTTTTGCGCGTCGATTTCTGTCAAATCTGGCTCCGCCGAATGGGAATTAAGTCAAATACTGCCGTCGCAAGTTGCAAGGGTTTCTGCTTCCAATTTGCACAATATCAAAGTGTATCGTGACTGACATTTATACCTTCCTGACCAACAAGCCAAAAACGCGAATGAAGCGCACCCATTTTTGACCCACACTCCCCTGAGGTTCAAAACAACCTATCAATTAAGGCCTAGCTGGAGACCGCGTTGGCAAAGGAAAAACTCTGTCTGGTTGTAGCTGGGCAAGCCCAGGCACGACAGCGAAGTAGCTCTTACACGGATAAAAGCATTCAGTTTTGCAGGTATTCCCAAGCTTGGGATATGACAACTGACCCTTCGCCCACCGCAGAGGCCACGCGCTTGACCGACCCTGCGCGCACATCGCCCACGGCAAATATCCCGGGACAAGACGTTGCGAAAGATGATCCGGCATTGGCCTCGTTGCCCGTGACCACGAAGCCGCGTGAGTCCAGCTGGCAGCTCTGCGACAGCCATTCGGTATTGGGTGCAGCGCCAACCATTACAAAAGCGGCGCTGCAGTCTAGTGGCCAGTCTGATCCGTCACGCTCAATGATAACCTTGGACATGGATTTGTCCCCAAGAAGTGTCTTTAGCTGGGACTTGTAGTGGATGGTGACCGCCGGGTCCGCCTCCAACCTTGACAGCAGGTAATCGGACATCGATGCAGCCAAGCTGTCTCCTCGCACCAGTACATGGACATGTTTTGCGGATCGCGACAGGTACATCGCCGCCTGCCCCGCGGAGTTTCCGCCCCCAACGACGACGACTTCTGCGCCCTTGCAATAGCGCGCTTCCATTTCAGTCGCGGCATAGTAGATGCCTAAACCCTCAAAATCCTTCAGTCTATCCAACAGCAAGCGCCGGTACTGGACCCCCGTGGCGACTACGACCGAACGTGCCCTTAGCTTTTGCCCATCATCCAGCGTTACACAAAACACGCCATCAGATTGACGTTGCAATTGCGTAGCCCGTTTTGGTCGAACAAATCGGGTGCCAAACTTCATGGCTTGGACTTCCCCTCGCCATACAAGGTCTGCACCCGATATGCCTGTCGGAAAGCCCATGTAGTTCTCGATCCGACTGGATGTCCCAGCCTGCCCCCCAACCGCGAGGCCCTCCACAACAATCGCGGACAGCCCTTCGGCACCAGCGTAGACCGCAGCCGCAACCCCGGCCGGGCCACCTCCGACAATCAATACATCTATGACCTCTCGACAATCGTAAGACTGTTCGAGCCCGAGCAATCGGGCGACCGTGGCTGGGGTCGGGTTGTCAACCACCAAGCTGTCGCCAAAGATTACCGCCGGCTGATGGCCTGTCAGGTGACAGGCCTGCGCGACCTCACATGCAGTCTCGGAACCCAGGTCCATCGTTTGGAATGGGATCTTATTTCGGATAGCAAACTCTTCAATTTGACGAATGTTGCGATCGAGGTCAGCGCCAATCAGTTTCAGAGAACTGTCGTTGTCTTCGATTTGACGTCGGCGACGTGCGGAAAATACAGATATGACGATATCTGACATCTCTGGAATGCGCGACATTGCGTCCAGCATCTTCTCGCGCGGTACAGAGATAGCGTGCGTCTTCTTTATAGCACGCATCGGCAGCGAGTAGACCCCGCCGCTGAGAAACGCGATCTCCCCCAGAAACTGCGTTGGCCCAAGGGACGTCGGTAGATAAGCCTCTCGCGTTTTTGGATCAATTACCTCAACCCGACCGCTGACAATGTAGATAAACTGGTCCATTGGATCGCCAACCTCAGCGATCATTTGGCCTGCCTCAAAACTCACTTCAGTGCCTAACGCTTTCAAGGTTTCGACATGGCTCTGGTGCAAAGGCGTTCGCGTCATTTCGCGAAGATTGGCAGCGAGGCTCTCCATTTGCTGTTCTCCTGACGGTCAGCGCTGCTACAAGACCTAGCGGCTATTTCGAGATTTTCACCCTTTCATTCGGCACTAAGGTCACCGCAATAGACCTACCGAGTTTCGCATGCTGCTTCCCGTGCAGTGAGCCATGCAATGTATCGGTCACTGCACCATTGGCTTACGTCGTGGCTTGCCGCATCGGGAATACCGTGCGCATGGCCACATAGAAAACAGGTGTGAAAAACAGCCCAAGCAGAGTTACGCCCGACATGCCAAAGAATACTGCCGTTCCAAGAGCCTGTCGCATCTCTGAACCGGGGCCGACTGCAATCATCAAGGGCACAACGCCGAGTATAAACGCGAATGCAGTCATCAATATTGGCCGCAAGCGCAATTGGCTGGCCTCGACAGCGGCATCAATAGCTGACAACCCACGTTCTTCCTGTGCTTGTTTGGCGAACTCCACGATGAGAATGGCATTTTTTGCGGCAAGCCCCACAAGAACAATCAACCCAACTTGCGTCAGTATATTGTTGTCCATACCTCGAAACATCACCCCCAACATCGCGCCTAATACAGCGAGAGGAACGATCAAAATAATGACCATCGGCAGCGTCCAGCTTTCGTAGAGCGCCGCAAGAAACAGAAAGGCAAACAGCACTGAAAATGCAAAGATGTATGCTGCCGTGTTTCCCTGATTTCGTTCCTGCAAAGCAAGCTCGGTCCATTCGAAATCCAACCCTGGCGGCATGACGGCTTCTGCGAGTGCTTCCATCTCCAGCAATGCCTGCCCCGTTGACACACCGGGTGCTGGCGACCCCTGAACCGGCACAGACACCTGTTGATTGTAGCGCTGAACCAAGGCGGGCCCCGCGGTTTCGCGGACGGTAACCAATGTGCCCAACGGAACCAAAGCTCCTGTTGCGGAACGAACTCGCAGACTTCGAATATCACTCTGGTTCAGACGGAACGGCTCGTCCGCCTGCGCGCGCACCTGAAAAAGACGCCCGAAAGCATTAAAGTCGTTCACATAGGCAGACCCGAGGTTGATCGAGAGTGCTTCAAATATTTCGCCAATCGGGACGTTGAGCATTTGTGCCCGAACGCGATTGATCTCAAGGTACAGCTGCGGTGATCCGGACGAAAAGGTCGTGAAAACGCCCTGAACCTTGTCCGACTGGCTTGCACTGCCCATGACAGCATAGGCAGATTGCAACACGCGGGACATGTCTGCGGTTTCAAGTTCCTGAAGCTGAAGCTTGAAACCGCCACCAGTGCCGACCCCGCGGACCGCCGGAGGTGCAATGGCGATGATAAAGGCTTCGCGCAGGGCCTGCATCCGGCCAAAAAGCTGGCCCACGATAGCACCTGCAGTCAGCCCGTTTTCCTGACGGCTTTCGAAGCTCTCAAAGGTGGTGAAAATAACACCTTGATTGCTTGCATTGGTAAACGTCGCCCCCGAGAAACCCGCAAATGCCACAGCATTTGTGACCCCGGGTGTTTCCAATGCTATCTCAGTCGCTTGCCTGATGATATCGTCGGTCCGGTCCAGTGCTGCACCATCTGGCAGTTGCACCACGACGATGGCGTATCCTTGGTCCATTTCCGGGATGAACCCGGTCGGTACTTTTGTCGTGATCCAGTATGTTCCGCCCATCAATCCGGCAAAAACCAAAAGGACGATGCTGCGCATCCCGGTTGAACCAGACAATGCGTGCACGGTCCGACCATAAGCGGACGCCATTGCATCAAACCCCCTGTTGAACCCGTTGCTGAGCGGGTCTGTGACAAAGGCCAGCGGGTTTCGTGTTGGTGCACTGGAGATGGGCTTCAAGATCACGGCGGCCATCGCCGGCGAAAGGCTAAGTGAATTGATGGTCGAAATAACTGTTGCGACGGAAATCGTTACAGCAAATTGCCTGTAGAACTGGCCGGTAATGCCGGGAACCAGAGCGGCTGGCACAAAGACAGCAATCAGAACCAGTGTTGTCCCGATGATCGCATTTTGGACCTCGTCCATGGTGCGGGCGGACGCATCTTTCGGAGACATGCCGTTTTTGATGTTTCGTTCAACGTTTTCGACCACAACGATGGCATCATCAACGACGATCCCGATCGCCAGAATAAGCCCGAACAACGTCAGCAAATTCAGAGAGTATCCAAGCGCCAGCATCACGGCAAATGTCCCGATAAGTGACACGGGAATGGCGATCAACGGTATTATGGCCGTTCGCCAACTCTGAAGGAAAACAACGATCACAACAACAACCAGCAATACGGCTTCGAACAAAGTTCGATAGACCGCGTTCACCGAGGCTTCGATGAATTCTGTAGGGTTGTACACCACCTGATACTCAAGCCCGGATGGGAAATCCTGTGACAACTCTTCTACAACCGCCAAAATCTCATCCGCCGACGCCAATGCGTTCGAACCTGGTCGTTGGAAAATGCCGAGGGCCACAGCCGGTTTGTTGTTAAGGTACGAGTTTGTCACGTAGGAGCGTGCTCCGATTTCAACCCGCGCCACATCCCTAACTCGTACGACGCGCCCGTCGTCAGTCGACTTGACGATAACCCGACCAAATTGGCGTGGATCTTCCAATCGACCTTGCGTTGTGAGCGTCACTTGAAAGGCGCTGTCGGTCGCATTGGGCGGTGATCCCAAGGAACCGCCCGAAACCTGAACGTTTTGTTCGCGCAGCGCCGCGACGACATCTCCGGACGTCAATCCTAGCGAGCCAAGCCGGTCCGGGTCCAACCACACGCGCGCCGAAAACTCCCGTTCACCGAAAATAATCAGATCGCCAACACCATCAAGACGCACAAGGCGATCTCTGACACGCGAACGGGCGTAGTTGGATACATAAAGTTGGTCAAAAGTCTCATCGGGTGAGAGCATATGTATGACCATCATGAGATCGGGTGAAGACTTGTTCGTCGTGACGCCGAGCGCCCTGACCTCCTGCGGAAGGCGCGGTTCAGCGATAGAAACGCGGTTTTGGACAAGAACCTGAGCAGCGTCGAGATTGGTGCCCAGTTCAAACGTTATCGTCAGCGACATAGACCCGTCAGCCGTCGAATAGGAAGACATGTAGAGCATGCCCTCAACACCGTTGATTTCTTGCTCCAACGGGGTCGCGACCGTAGCGGCAATCGTTTCAGCGTCTGCTCCGGGGTAACTCGCCCTGACCACAATCGATGGAGGCGCGATTTCCGGGTACTGCTCAACGGGCAGTTCGAAATACGCGAGCAACCCAACGATGGTTGTCACAACCGCGACAACGATCGCAAAGATGGGTCGAGTGACAAAAAAACGCCCCATATCAGTTTTCTGCGACCAACGGCAGCTCGATCAATTCCGCAGCAACGACCGTGCCCGGACGAGCGCGAACAAGACCTTCGATGACCAGTGTCTCCGAACCATCCAAACCTTCACGCACGACCCTGTAGCCGTCTATTCTGGGGCCCGGTCGGATTTCCTTTGGAATGACATTGCCTTCTGCATCCACTGTCATCACAAGTCTTCGGTTCTGATCGGAAGCAATCGCCTCATCCGGGATCAGAATGCCCTCATATGGAAGCGATCCGGGAACGTTCACCCGTCCGAACAGACCGGGTGTCAAAAGCTCATCCGGGTTGCGCAGAACTGCGCGTACGCGCATCGTGCCAGTTTCGTCATCAATGCGGTTCTCCGAGAAATCCAGTATGCCGTTCTGAGGCGGTATGCTTCGGTCAGCTACAGTTACCTGAACCTGAAGATTGTCTGCGCCTTCTTGCAGAACTGATCCCCGGGCACGCGCATCTCGCGCGTATGCCAGAAAATAGCGTTCATCTATGTCGAAATAGAAATAAATTGGGTCGGTCGAGACGATTGATGTCAAAAGGGTGTCTTGGGCTATGATCAGGTTTCCTGGATCAACCCGGGCCTGGTCGATACGCCCTGACATTGGCGCTCGGATCTCCGAGTACTCCAGATCAAGCTCGGCCAATTCCAGTGCAGCGCGCGCTTGTTCCAGAACACCTTGCGCCGCAAGAAAAGCTTCGCGACGTTGGTCCACCACGCTCTCCGCGATGTTTCCATTTCTGATCAAAGCCTCGGCACGTTCAAGCTGATCGGTCGTAAAGGCACTTGTTGCTTCAGCAATGCTGATCTGTGCCCGGGCTTGTCTTAATGCGGTGCGAAACTGACGCTGGTCGATCGTAAAGAGCAAATCGTCCTGTTCGACGAGAGTTCCGTCCTTGAAATGCACCTGGTCCAGAAAACCGGAAACCCGCGCTCGGACGTCCACGTCAGCCGCGGCGCCGAAGCGACCAACAAACTCATCATCTTCAACTATGGACTTCACAACCGGCTTTGCCACTGTCACGGGTGGAGGACCCTGCTGAGCCACAAGAGCGCCTGAGAGGGCGATCAAAATGACGGTGGCGATAGGAAAAACCCTGATGATCATGCTCATGCCCCCGGGATAGATGATGACTTAAGGTCAAATCTGCCATCAAACACTATAGAGTGTTCTAGCACAAAGGATCCAGTTGATTTGATGCTAGCGATCATTCTGCTCCATTTCCGGACCACATTCAGCGAACTGCGACCAATTTTTTAGCTGTGAGCGAGCTAGAAGTTTGGCCCAAAGCGGACGCACACACCCGAGCCTCGATGCTGCGGTTGCTGCCCGTTTTCCGGAAACTCGCTGCAAATGCAGCCTCTATCGCTGATCTATCCTCCAAGGCCACGCAGCTGCCGTTCGCTGCTATCGCCTGTTGGAACTGGATAAACGCAGGCCGCCCAAACAGCACATTCGATACTGAGACTCGCAATTCCCAAGCTGCGCAACAATGCGAACGTTTGAATTCTGCGCTCAGTGAGGCACAGTCTATGCTTTCGAGGCTCATTCGGACACGACCGCCCAACCCAATGCGTTGGTCCCGCAACAGTTGACTGCCGAAACTTGTGCCGCCAGAGAAGGCGTGCAGGACTGAGATACGGGCGAAGTACAACATGAGCATCCGGTCAGCATGCCTTTTTGTGCAATGCCCGATACGTAAGCTAGCGCGTATAGCGGCTTCGTTGGAAGATTAGTGGTATCCTTTGGCGGCGACAATGACGCGCGGGCGAGATTGGAAAGTGATTTGGAAAGAGCGGATCGACACCCTGACATTTCCTTTGGAAAACTGGCTGCGCGAGGAGGGGCGTGGTGACTATTGGCGTCACGGCTCGGTAGTCCACACGGCAGATGCCCTTTCGGTTCCGATCCTGTCAGTCGGAGGGTGGAGTGATCGCTACTCCAATTCTGTCATGTCTTTGGTTGATGCCCGCCCCGATCTGGTCTGGGGAGTCGTTGGTCCATGGGGGCATCATTATCCCGACCACGGGAGCCCGGGGCCTGCCATCGGCTTTCAAAAGCTGGCGCTGGAGTGGTGGGATCATTGGTTGAAATCGGATCAGCCCGACACGCCGGAATGGCCGCGCCTGAGGGTCTGGATGCGCGAATTCGATACACCGGGCGACAGTTTGGCCCAAAGATCCGGGGCATGGGTGCAAAGCGGGCCAGCCTCGCAGGAAAGCGAGACGCAGGATTGGGACTTGTCCACGCTTAAATCCAACGACGGCCCTTTACCATGGAGGCTTCCCGCAGACCCGACCGTCGGGCAAACCGCCGGGGACACGGGGTATTTTGGCCGCCCCGGCGGGCTGCCACTTGATCAAACCGCAGACGATGACCGTTCATTGGTTTTCGAAACGGCTCCTTTGGCCCGAGACGTCATTATCTATGGTTCGGTGACACTGACTCTGCGCGGCGAGTCCGGCGACAAGCCGGGGCAGATCATCGCCAGACTTAGCGATGTGGCCCCGGATGGGGTCGCTGCGCGTGTAAGCTATGGGGTTCGAAACCTTTCGCTTGACGAAAATTTGGATCGTACCCCGTCAGCGGCGAAAACAGGCGAATTCTATGGGAAGATCCTACTTCATTCGACGGCCTATCGCGTGCGCAAGGGACACACCCTACGACTGGCTTTGTCCTCATCTTTCTGGCCTCTCATTCACGCGAAATCACCGGTCTGGGATATGCAAATAAACCACGCAACGCTGCGTTTGCATGTTTTACCCCATGAGCTCGAAGACTTGTCTAAACCACTGCCCCCCGCACAAGACCTGCCCGTGCAGAAGCGGCATTCTACCTATGCGCCTGACCCTTTGTCACGCTGGACACAGACCACCGGGGACAGGATTGAGATGGGATGGCATCAGCCGCTTTTGAAAACAACCTTCGCCCAAATAGAAACCGCTTTCAGCTATGAAACCAGCATGACGCACAGTCTGGACACTGCAGATGGCGTTGAGCAACAGATAAGCGTATGTCACAGGATGTTTTTCGAACGGCCTGATGGAACAGCGGAGGTTTCGGTTGCATTGACAGCCAGAACCACAGGCGACCGCACCACGGCGGATGCTGAGTTGAATGCGACATGGAACAATCAGCCCTTCGCAACGCGGCAATGGCGTATTTAGTAACAATTCTCTGTTCAACTCATTCTCGGGTTGAGCACTTTCGTTTTGTTGGATCTGAATTCACGTGGGTCCAGTCGAACTCTTATCGTATCGGTTGCCACTAGCACTGTGACTTCGACTTACGAGGAATTGCTGGGCTCACAAACGCCGCCTCGGCCGGGATGGAAGCAGCTATCGAGAGGATTAAACCGTTCGGTTTTGCTAATTTGTCTATAGTCCGGCCTTTGCCAGACAAAGAACGGTTGTTCGAACTCAGAGCGAGTGCGAAAAGCAGACATTGGTCAATTGGCAGGTTTGTCGGCAAATTTGAAACAGCAAAGTCCGGCTTTGAAAGTCTGCTCAGGGGCTGCGCCCTGCCTAATGCATGTCCAGTATGCCTTTAACTTAACGTGGTAGATCTGGGCCCACTACCGACGTTTAACAAGACTTATCTCGATTGGTCGAACGAACCGCCACCGGTTTTCCTGATCCATAAGGTCGCTGCATTTGCATTCGTCAGGTTTGGGTTGCATTGCTGACTTTCACGGCTGCTTGCTTAACTCGAAGGATGGGACCGGCAGCCGCTGCGGTTCAACCAGTGGATCACGAACGCGTGATCACTGTTGCGATAGCGATATTGAGAAACAACCTACCTATCAGTAGGTAAGTAGAGCCAATTTGCACAAGTACAGTGACGATAGAAGGAGACCAAACCATGCGCGTGAATGCCGACTTTAATGAACGTGTTCTTGTACGTTTTAGTGAGAACGATTGGGTCGCATCCCCGATGCCTGGAGTTGAGCGGAAGATGCTTGACCGAATTGGAGAGGAAGTAGCTCGTGCCACCACCATCGTACGTTTCGCGCCTGGCAGCGCCTTCTCTGCCCACACGCATGACGGTGGCGAAGAATACCTGGTGCTCGACGGTACATTTCAGGACGAGGACGGTGATTTTCCAACTGGTTCCTACGTGCGGAACCCACCGACCTCGTCTCATACACCTGCCGCACAGGACGGCGCGACAATTCTGGTAAAGCTCCACCAATTCGACGCTAGCGACCGCAATCAGGTCCAGATCGACAGCGGCAAGGCAAGCTGGATTGAAGCAGCAGATGGTGTTTCCAGGTTGCCCCTTCACACAGATGTACGTGAAACTGTAGCGATGGAACACTGGGATGCAGGTACAGTGCGCTCTCTACATGCCTCAGGCGGGCTTGAGGTCTTTGTGATTGATGGGAGCCTGAACGAGGGCGGCGATACCCTGTCCCGCTGGGATTGGTTACGCCTACCCGTCGGGGCGAGTTTCGAGGCGACCGCTGGCGCTAACGGGGCGCGAGTCTGGATCAAGACCGGCCACCTTAGTCACGTCGCAGAGAGCGCGACATGAAGCCAAACGCAGAGATTGTCATCGTCGGCGCAGGGTTGTCTGGCCTCGCTTTGGCGCATGCGCTGAAGCTTGAAGCGCGCGACGTGCTTTTGCTGGAGGCGCGCGACCGCGTAGGCGGTCGCATTCTCTCACAGGGTGGCTACGACCTTGGCCCTGCTTGGATTTGGCCGCACAACCAACGCATGCTGGCCCTCGTAGACAATCTTGGGCTGCGAACATTTCCACAATACAGCGATGGACGATTGGCGTTCGAGGATGCTCAGGGAAATGTGCGTCGTGACTTCGATTTCGCCCCCATGGGTGACGCGCTTCGCGTTTCAGGCGGACTCGCTCAGATAACCAACGACCTCGCTCAAAAGCTTGGTGATACGCTGTGCCTTGGCCACGAAGTTCGGCGTGTGATCGAAGAAGACGAATTCGTGACCTTGAGCGGAAACGGGTTTTCATTGCGCGCCGACTTCGTTGTTTTGGCGTTGCCCCCGCGCCTCGCTGCACAGATGGGTGTGGTCGTTCCGGATGTTCCAACGTGGATGGCCGGGCACGCCAAACTCGTTGCTCTTTACGACACCCCATTCTGGCGCGACGCGGGCCTGAATGGTGACGCAATCTCTCATCAAGGTCCCCTGGCTGAAATCCATGACGCGTCACCCATGGACGGCACCGAGGGTGCTCTGTTCGGCTTTGCCATGCCCGGCGCGGCCCGACAATCCGGGTTCGAAGCGCAAGCGGTGGCGCAACTGGTCCGCCTGTTTGGCCCCAAAGCAGCCGAGCCACGCAGCGTAATCGTCAAAGATTGGAGTGCCGACATGGCAACCGCCACTTCTGCCGACCTCGAGCCGCTTAAATCACATCCTATGTATAGTACACTCACTCCTACTCCGAGGGTGATCTTTGCAGGAACAGAAACCGCACCGTCGCATGGTGGTTTCCTCGAAGGCGCTCTTGAAGCCAGGGATGCTGCGCAGAAGGAATTGTCGAGGGTGATGGTATGACATCAGAAGAGAAAATCCTTGCCGCCGCCGAGGCGCGGGTCCGCACTGGCGGCTACAACGGCTTTTCGTTCCGAGACCTTGCACGCGACGCAGGGCTGACCAGCGCAGGCGTACATCATTACTTCCCAACCAAAGCCGACTTGGTCGCTCGGCTGGCCAGAAATTACACGTCCCGTTTCCTAGACGCACTGGATGATTGCCCGTCTGACGCGCGTGGCGAGCGCCTACGCGAGCTTTTCGCGGAAAGCTTGCGCCAGGACGGAAAGATGTGCCTTTGTGGACTGCTCGCAGCTGAAAGCGGAGGTCTGCCTGAACCGGTCGCGGAGGCGGCAAAAACGTTCTTTGCAGCATTGGTCGATCGGCTTGTAAGCGCATTTCCGGACAGCGACGATCCGCTTTCTGACGCACTAGCAGTGCTCGCGACGCTGGAAGGCGCTGCACTACTTGCGACTGTGCAGGGTGACCCTGGCATCTTCGAGAAAGCAACGTCCGCTTCGGGCTCAATGCAGTCGTTCACTGCGTGTTAAATGAATGACGGCTTATTGTCTGTTTGGATATCAATCTCGGATTCTGGAGTCTCAAAAATTCAATATTCTAAATAGTTGATTTAGTTCGAGCCGTAGTCTCACCATGAATGCGATTCGACTGCGCGCTGCCCTGAATAGCAAACTGCACTAAACGCCCATTGGCAGTTCAACAAAGAAAACCTAGTGTTCATAGTAGTTAGCGGACCCCGAGACTAAGAGAATGCCACAGAAGTCAAAGCTTGCGCTACGCTTAGGCCCGTGCGCAAGCAAACGTGCGCAACAAAGCGGTCTAAATTGTTCCCTTACCTCAGTAATGAGGTAAGTTTTTGGTCGATAATGCGCTCTTTAGTCGGAAAGCTAGAGTCCTCTGGTTAGAACGCAAAACACTGATCGTGCGAATTTGTTTTAATTCAGATAAGTTCCCTGCTTATCCAATGGTGTGCATTGACCGCTGGTGAGGAACTCTTGTGAATCTTGAAACATACTTTCCTTATCAGCTTGCATCGACCGCCGAGGCGTTTTCTCGTCAGCTTGTTCAGGTCTATGGTCGAACCTACGGCCTCTCGCGAGAGGAATGGCGTCTGTTGTTTCTATTGGCCAGCGCGGGTCAGTTGAACTCGCTCCAACTGGCGCAGCGCACTACGTTGGACAAAGTTCAGGTAAGCCGTGCTGCGACCAGGTTAGAGAAAAAGGGCCTGATTGGCCGCGCTGTCGCGGACAGTGACCGGAGGCTGCGCCAATACTCCTGTACCGAGGCTGGCAAGTCCCTATTCAACGAAGTTTTTCCGGCCGTGCAGAACTGTGCTGACTCGATTTTGGAACGCATGAGCGATGAGGACATAGACAAGCTTAAGGATGGACTTCACGCCCTTGAAAAGGCTGTGGCTGACTATGGGCAGGGTCGCGAGAACGAAAACAGTTAATGAGGGCTGTTGTCCGGATGGGCGTTCTGAAAGGCCGGGATCTGATCCAAGCTGTCCTTGATCCGAGAAATCTTGGGCAGGTCAGCCAATTCAACACCCCATCTTTGCGCGTTGTAAAGCTGAGGCATCAGGCAAACGTCGGCAAGCGTTACACGGTCACCATAGGAAAACGGACCGCCCTGCGCCATCTCCTCGTAAGCCGCCAGACCTTCGCCGATAAAATGCTGCATCCAGCCTTCGTTCGAAATCTGGTTCCCTGAGTGTTCTACGGCCCATTTCACCACTCGAAGGTTGCAAACCGGATGGATATCCATTGCCACAGCATAAGACAACGCACGCACTTCGGCGCGGCCCACGGGGTCCGAGGGCAAAAGACCAAGGCCTCTTGTTTCGTCAATATACTCGATCTGCGCTAGCGACTGGGTGAACCTATTCCCGTCTATCTCCAACACCGGCACCAGACCCTGAGGGTTTCTCATCAGATGCGCGTCGGACTGCTGCTCAGCTTCCAGCAGGTTCACGATGACGGTTTCCCAGTTTTCCCCAGCAAGGCCCAGAGCGATCCTCACACGATAGCTGGCTGAAGAGCGCCAATAGTCATAAAGCTTAATCATTCATTCTTCCGACAGGAGATCGAGGGCGGCATTCAGCGCTTCCTCAGACTCACCAAGTTTGGTTTCTAGGCTGGATTGAAACGACAGTGCAATAGGAACCAATTGGCTGAGAAGATCCGCGCCTTTTTCCGTAAGGTCGAGTTTGACAAGTCGTCTGTCGGCAGGATCCTCAACCTTAGTGATCAGTCCGCGGGATTCGAGCCGTGCGGCCGCCCGACTGACCTTTGACTTTTCTAGACTGACCCGCTTTTCGATGTCCCGAACTGACGGGTTTTCGGCGTATCCAACGTTCACAAGGACGCGCCATTCGGGGTTCGAAACGCCAAACTCGTGTTTATACTGCTGCGCCATTTCGGCGCTCAGTCGCGCGGCCAGCACCGTTAGCCGGTATGGCAAGAACCCTTCCAAATCGAACTCGGGCAAGTATTTGGTGTTCATGCAGGGATTTCCTTTCGGCGTTATAGAATTCAGACTTTCAT
The DNA here is from genome assembly GCF_056536505.1 of Ruegeria sp. CL3. Taxonomy (NCBI): domain Bacteria; kingdom Pseudomonadati; phylum Pseudomonadota; class Alphaproteobacteria; order Rhodobacterales; family Roseobacteraceae; genus Ruegeria; species Ruegeria sp. CL3. The sequence goes on from NZ_JBQFPT010000018.1 coordinate 70,976, forward strand.
TGCATCTGCAACAAAAATATTGACAACGTTGCAAATGCAACAAATATTCACCACGAACCCAAAGTCTTGCCGAAACGAATGAGCAGGAGATCCAGATGAATGCACTCGTGAAACATAGCGGATTGACCGTTGCTGAGGATGGTAGCGCCATTTCAAAGGGTTACATGCCTGGCTTCGGCAACGATTTTGAGACCGAGGCCCTGCCTGGCGCGCTGCCGCAGGGCATGAACAGCCCGCAGCGCTGTAACTATGGCCTCTATGGCGAACAGCTCAGCGGCACGGCCTTCACCGCCAATCCACCCGAGCGGACGTGGTGCTACCGCATACGCCCTTCGGTCAAGCATTCCCATCGTTATGAGAAAATCGACCTGCCCTACTGGAAGTCCGCGCCCTGTATCGACCCGGATGTGATCAGCCTGGGCCAGTATCGCTGGGACCCAGTTCCGCATTCTGACGCCCCTTTGACCTGGTTGACCGGCATGCGCAGCATGACGACGGCGGGGGATGTGAACACACAGGTCGGCATGGCCAGCCATGTCTATCTGGTCACCGACTCGATGGTGGACGACTATTTCTTCTCGGCCGATTCCGAGCTTCTGGTGGTTCCGCAAGACGGCCGCCTGCGCTTTGTGACCGAGCTTGGGATCATAGATCTGGAGCCGCAGGAAATCGCAATCCTTCCGCGCGGGCTGCTCTACCGTGTTGAAGTGCTGGAAGGTCCGGCGCGCGGATTTGTCTGCGAAAATTACGGCCAGAAATTCGAACTGCCGGGTCGCGGCCCGATTGGCGCCAATTGCATGGCCAATCCGCGCGATTTCAAAGCGCCCGTCGCGGCGTTCGAGGATCGAGAGGTGCCCTCGACCGTGACGATCAAATGGTGCGGGCAGTTCCACGTCACTCAGATCGGTCATAGCCCGCTGGACGTGGTGGCCTGGCACGGCAACTATGCGCCTTACAAATACGACCTGCGCACCTATTGCCCGGTCGGCGCAATCTTGTTCGACCACCCGGATCCGTCGATTTTCACCGTCCTGACAGCGCCTTCGGGCCAGCCCGGCACAGCC
>NZ_JBQFPT010000019.1:0-59112 GCF_056536505.1 Ruegeria sp. CL3
TGGCTCTTCCATGTTGGCTTCAGCAAATCCCGGAAGCGTGCGCCAGACTGTAACGTCCGTGGTTTCAACACCGTAAAACTCGTCGAATCCTTGATTCGTTGGATAGCGCCCTTCGGTCCATCCAAGGTGCCATTTTCCGTACATGGCCGTGTTGTAGCCAGCGTCTTTGAGCATCTCGGCCATCGTGACTTCCCACTGAGTCAGACCGTAAACGCCGCCTCCCAGTGGGACTGTATGGTTTCCGCTCCGAATGCCATATCGTCCTGTCATGGTCGCTGCGCGGGACGGCGTGCACTGACTTTCCACGTTGAAGTTCGTGAGTCTCAAGCCCTCAGCGGCCAAGGCGTCCATTTCCGGAGTGGCGGTGCCGCGAATGATTCCACCGCCATTGAACCCTGGTTCACCCCAGCCAAAATTATCCAGAAAAATAAAGACTATGTTGGGCTTGTCCTGAGCTGAGGCGACAGTGCCCACTAGAAGAGATAGCAACAGTAGGAAAGTTCGCGAAAACCGCTTCATGATGACGCTCCCTATAGATATCATTCGTTCGAGACTGGCGAGGTTGGATGCCTGCGGTCGAAAATGACCGTCTTGTAAGGGATCGCTTAAAACCTTGGCTACGTCCTGAACGAACGGTAAGTTTCAGATCCAGAGTGATCAGTCCGCGAAGCGATCTGGTGGCAATTCGTACAACGCGGAAAGTCAACTTCCCGAGTTTGGATGTATCCTTGAAGTGCGCATTCTGTGTCATGGTAAGTGACTTAGAACAGCAAAACATCCAAACCTTCTGTGGAGTGAATTGTCTAACGGTTTCACCTTAGGCTTCTGATGCAGGCTGTCGTTTCTTTTCAGGCCAGAATTCGTCAACCACGACATAGGCAACAATTACGAAGATCGCAGCGCTGGCGACTTGCAGAACTCGCGTAATACTCTTTACGTCAGCTTCGTCGGAAAAGGGCGCAATTGACCCACCGTAGACGATCAAAGCAGTCGTAATTGCAGAGCCAGCGGCGGCGGCGAGCGGGGCTTGTGATTTTCCAAGTGCTCCGAGGGTCAGGCAAAAGAAAAAACACAGCAGAATAGAGGTGAGAATGACCGGGGCTATTACGTTTACTTCGTAACAAATGATGGAGACTGCCGCCCCAAGAAGGTTAGCCGTCAGCATTGCTTTCGCTACGGTTTTGCCCGCCGCAGGCATCGCCGCGAGTTGCTGGCTCAGCAGCGCGACAAAAAACAGAACCAGTAGTGCAGATGCACCTGAAACAAAGAACGCCATAGCAAACGGAACTGTGACAAGTGACATTCGGACGATGCGGCGATGTGGGTCAAAGTCTGACGACGTTGCTGCTTTCTTCTGAGCGGCCGTCGGAGGTTCAGCGGGAATTAGCACGAACATCAGTGTCGACACGAAACCTGCAAAAAACAAATTCAGCGGTATCCAGTACACGAGCACCAAGGCCAAATCCTGCGATTGCAGAACCAAGTTCGGGATCATTAACGCCCCCATAAGAGCGATGACACCCGGCAATACTCCGGCACCAGAAACCGACCAAACGAAAGACAGGATTATTCCAATCGCCACGAGGATGAGAAACACAACAGGATATGGTGAGAAGATTGACGACAGCAGGAACGAAATGAACATCAATCCAATTGAGAAGACAAACAGCTTGCCAAATGCCGCCAAAGGCAATGCGGCAGGCGCTTGCAGAAACAGTGCAGTGAATACCGCCCCGACGACTGCGAGTGGCCAACCAAGAAACAAGCCCAACGAAAAGACACCGGTCACACCCAGCGCAAGCCGGGCGACAGAGCGCTGGTCCTCAGTACGCATAGGACAGAATTGAAACCACGCGGATATAGGTACGGCCGACGAGGTTCAGCAACGAGTTGTCACTTAGATACATAATCACATCGGCCTGCCCGTTCAGCTGAAAGCGAAGGTCATCTTCAGCACTTCCAGCTTCATAACCGGGTAAGACGATCCTGACCGGGAACCTTTCAGGCTCTCGCAAGAACCCCTTGGTACTTGGTGCGCTTGCCAATTGCCCAGGTTCGTCACCACCACTCAAAGACACAGCGGCACTGAAGCTCTCAATGACGCCCGGAACAATCTTACCGGGATGCATATCCAACACCACATCAACCGGAGACCCTATCGACGCTCTTCCCAGGTTGTTCTCGGTAAAATACGCTTCGATCCAGACGTCCGTTGCATCCAGAAACGTCAACAGATCTTGCCCGGATCGGGCATAAGTACCGGGGGCTATCAGCAAGTTTGAGATGACACCTGTTGCCGGAGCACGCAGTTCAGTCCATTCAAGGTTCAGTTCCGCATCCGCCAATGCAGCCAAGGCGCGCTGGATCTTCGGGTTTTCAACCCCGTCGTCACCGAGCCTCTGCTTGGCTTTTTCCAGATCCGCTTTCGCGTTCTCAAAGTTTGCTTCAGATTCTGCCAGTTGCCCTCGCGCATCATCAGCCTTTGAGACGGCAATCAATCCTTTCTTTTCGAGCGCAAATACGCGCTCTGTCTGAAGGCGCATGGTGTCGAGATCACTCTGCGCCCTCGCCAGTTTGGCCTGCGCAGCGCTTACTTCGGCTGACGAGGCACCCACCTCCTGAGTGGCTGCCTCGAGATCGGCTTGGGCTTTGTCACGATCAATTTCGTAAGGTCTGGAATCGATGCGAACCAGAACATCCCCTGCCGAGACCACCTGACCGTTTTCAACGAGAACCTCGGTCACCGTCCCAGTGACTTGTGGAACGATCTGGGTCGCCACGGCCTTTACTCTGGCATTTCCTGTGAACGGTGTCTTTCTGTCAGCGACCAGATACCAGACGAGAAAAATGAGAATGACGGCTAATGTCGACCAGATCGTCTTCCTCATTCTGCAGCTCCTTCAGCGGCGTTTTCGGCACCCGGTGGTGCGTCAATCCAGACTTTGAACAACTCATAGAAGACCGCAAACAATACGGGTCCCATGAAAATCCCGATCAAGCCATAGGCCATCATACCCCCCAGAACCCCGATGAGGATCACAAGCATCGGCGTTTCAAGGCCTTTCGAGATAAAGACGGGGCGTAGGAAGCTGTCCATTATGGTCACGGGAATGGCCAGTATGGTGAAAATCAAAGCTGCACCTCCGGACATAGAACTCCATGCATAGATGATCACTGGTATAAGCACCAAACCGGGTCCAATCTGGATGATCGAAAGGATCAGGCAGACAAACGCCAACGTCGCGGCCGAGCCAATCCCAAACAGAACCAGCAATATCCAAACGACGACGGCCTGAATGGCGGCAACGCCAATTACACCCTTCGTCACATTTCGGATCGTTGCGCCTGCCAGAGTAACGAATTCACCACCACGCGGTGCAAATACACGATTGGCAAAGCGCTGAAGGCCCTGAACCATACTTGGTCCGGGACTGAACAGAGCACCCATTATCAATACCGACAGGGCAAGGCCAAGAAGCCCAATTCCGATCCCCAACACCTTTCCAAAAAGGGACTTGGTGATTTCAAGAATTTGGGCGCCGTATTTTGCAAGCGCACCGTCCAGATTCCGCTCGAACATACCCCAAACATCAGCAATTTTTCCGCCGACCAGCGGTAGTTCCTTGATACCTTCTGGCGCAGGGGGGATTTTCAATTCACCTTTGTCGGCCTGTTCCGCAAAATCGGACCCTAATTCCGCAGCACCGGAAACCGCTGTTGCGACTGGCCCCAGGGTCAGAACAAGACCCAACAAAACCAAGATCGTCGCTGCAAGCTTCTTTCGCCCTCCCAATTTGGATTGCATCCAATCAAACACCGGAAAGAGCGCCACGCAAAGGATCGTTGCCCAGATGACCACGCTTGCGAGCGGGGCCACCATGACCAATGCGCTATAGAGAAATAGTCCGAGAAACAGCAGTCGTATCGCTAGATCGACAATCTTTGCGTCCTGAGTTTTTTCCATTCCATCCCCCTGGGTTTGTTTTCTGAATATTATACTCAAAAAACGTTATATGTATATTTTTTTGAGATTAGGGTGATGACCTATCGATTTGAAGACAAAAGTGAATCCGCAACACGGTTTGAAATGCGCAGACAATCTCATGCCTGCGCACAAACTCGATTGGACGAAACCAGGTGCAGTTTATTCGTCTGTTTTCTTGTCGTCTTGGGATAAAATCGTATCAGCCACGGTGGTCGCAGCAGTCACAAAAACGCCCAGCCCTACAATGATGTAAAACATTGTGAAGATTTTCCCCACTGCAGTTTCAGGTGAAAAATCACCAAACCCTACGGTCGAAATTGTAACGACAGAAAAGTAGATTGAGTCGAGCCAACTCCAACCTTCTACAAAGTGGTAGAAGACCGAGGCCCATAAAATCATTCCGACCGTGAAGGCCAAAAGGCCTTTCACTCTGCCATCCTTAAAGGCGGTTCGGATCCCTCTGGTGATTCTGGTAAGCGCGTTCATGGGACTACCTTAGCAATTAACACATAATTACATAGCAGTTTTCGAATTTATTATGAATCGCGTGTCGTCGTTGGGCCAAAGAACCTATTCAACTTCATGAGCAAGCCTGCCGTTCCATTCTTCGGTCGAAACTTTAGGTTCAGGCGGATCTGCTATGTAGGACGGTGTCATGATCTGTGTTCCGTTTTCATTGAACACTTCGACTATATTCTCGCGAAGATCGGACAAGATTTTGGGCAAGCTCGATCCACGCGACGTATAAGCATTGATCTCATAATTAATCGCATAGTCCGCCAGCTGCGTCCAAAGGACAAAGGGCTCCGGCGACTTTTTCAAGCCTTGAGTTCGAAGAGCTGCCTCCACAAGCATAGCCTTGATTTTCTTTGGAGGTTCCTCGTATCCGATCCCGACTGAGGTGTGAACCAGCAGTCCTCGCCCATCCACTTTGCGTGAGTAATTCACAACCTCGGAATTTAACAATTGCGAGTTTGGAATACTAATCATCTCGTTTTTTATCGACTTGATGAGTGTTTCCATCAGCTTAATTTCGGTGACGTCTCCTATCTTGTCGCCAACCTGAATGCGATCGCCAATGTTTGTACTGCGTCTATAGATAACAAACAGGCCCGCCATCATATTTGAAACAACAGTGTTTGACCCGAGCGAAACCATGATACCTGCGAGAATGGTCAGACCCTGAAAAGCTCGTGAATCAGACCCTGGAATGTAAGGGTAAGCGAATACGAGCGCGATCACGATGATCAATGCCCTGACCAGCATTTTCGTAGGTGCAATCCAATGGTCTTCAAAGTCCTTGATCTTGAAAGCACCATTCTCGAGGTTTTCAAAGAATAGATCAATGCCACGAATGGCCATTCTTGTGACAGCGGCAATGATGGCGAGCATGATCAGGTTTGGAATGTAGCTCATAATAGCCAAGACAACGCTGATGAGCGGCTCACTGACATACTTCAAAAGGATTTGAGCAATACCCTGTGTTTCGGCGAAAGAAAGCAGGACCAGAGAAAGATAGTAGTAGAAGAAGAACAGAAAAAGGACCCACATCAAGATGTGAATTGAATAGACGATGATCGAGGCGATAGCCCTGCTCCTTAAAATGGACTTGGTGGCTTCCTCGACGCCTTCTGCCCTCTTCTCCAAGATTTTTCGGATGTATTTCAATAGCTTTTTACGTTTTGCAAAAAACCCATACGAAGCCAAAGCAAAGATTACCGTCCAAGCAAATGCCGCCATGGCACTGCCCACTCTGCCCTCATTGGACCGACCTTCTCGGTATTGGAGGATTGCCGCCTCGATCGCTTCGGATTGAAGCCCCGCAAGAACCTCAATTGCCATTTGTTCGTGTTCAGCATCCGCTTGCGTGGTGATCGTAACCATTTGTCCATCCGCGCGGATTAATTTTCCGAACTCGGCATCCGAAATCTGCATCTGGACCGTGTTTCGTTGAGACGCATCTGCGACCTGAGCAATTCGTTCCTCAATTTTTGCCGCCCTTTCAATGGCAGGCAACGCGCTCGATCCTCGAACCACGAACAACTCCGAGCCGTCGATAACAACAGGCGCTATGAACTCGGGATCGTCTCTTTCTTCGGGTGCAACGAGGATCTCCTCGGACTGGGCAAACGCGACATTGCACAAGAGAAGAAATGATACGAACCAAACTGAAAAAGCTCTCATGAGTTTGCTCCTTCCACAGGTATCAAGTGAACATCCCGTTGTGGGAACGGGATAGAAATACCTTCTTCGTCAAACCGCTCCTTTGCTTGACCCGTTAGGTCCCAATAGACTGTCCAATAGTCGTCTGATTTGGACCACGGTCGGCAAAAGATATTGACAGAGTTGTCACCCAACTCGCCCACAAATACTTCCGGCTCCGGCGTCTTCAAACACAACGCATGTTGGGCGACCAAGTCTTTCAGAACGTCAATTGCCTGGGATGCGTTGTCCGAATAGGCGATGCCAAAAACCAGATCGACCCGACGTTCTTCAGATGCGCTCACATTGGTGATCACATCCCCCCAAATCTTGCTGTTTGGCACCACGATGATCTGGTTGTCGAACGTTCTGATCTTGGTCGAAACAACTGACATCTCGTCCACGAAACCGGATGAACCCCCGACCTGGATATAGTCGCCTGTATCAAACGGCTTGAGAACCATGATCATCAGACCGCTTGCAAGATTGCCCAGAGTTTCCTGCAAAGCGAAACCGAGAATAAAAGACAAACCGCCAAGCACCGCAAACAGCGGCGTGACATTGACTCCGAAGAGAGCCAATACGATGAGTATGCCAAGCACAAAAACAACCCAGTAAACCGTTGTGGCGATGAAGCGCTTCAGCATCCTGGAAATCGTCGGAATTTTGCCGAGGCCGCGTTCGGTGATCCGTCGCATCATTCTTGCGACAAACATCATGGCCCAGACAGCGAACAAAACGCCCAGGGCAGCCATCAGTACGCCAACGCCGCCATCCCAAGAAAACAGCCAAGCCCAGGCGTTCTGAAAAAGTGTTTGAATATCGGTCGTCTTAAGTGCGCCAGCTTTCAAGGCAAGAATATAGTCGGTGTGAGGCTCTAATTCTTCCGTCTTTGCTCCTTTCAAAGTCCAGGCTTCAAGCACCAGTCGGTAGTTGTTCAGAAAATCTGATCCAGATTCACTTAAGGAAGACAATTGAGACCGCAAGCTAGCCTCTTGCTCTCCGCTTGCTGACCGAAGCTGAAGGTTGATTTGTGCGACGTCTTCGAGTTGCGATCGCACGTAACCCTGCCAACTACCTGCGACGTCGGATAACTCTTCCGCCGTTAACGGGACGAGTAGGATTTCCAAGTCATCTGCCGGGATTGATTTTTCAACCACCTCTTCCATCAAGTTGTTGTTTTCCAGCACAACAACTTCCTGCTCTGGTTCAGTGACTTGAGCGACAACAGGAAACCCATTCGACGACACCGCAACGCACCAAAGTAATAACCAGACCAGTCTAAATCTGCTCAGTCGTTTCATTTGAAGTCCCCTACTCCTATAGCGCTTGAGGAGAGCATAGGAGGACCCATCAAATCTAGACTTATGTTTATTTTTGCATGTTTAAGTGCAAGTAACGACTTCGCTAACCCCGCCTCGTGGTAGAAAATGGCAGTCACTCCAATTCGCCGATGTTACTGCATTCCGAGTATAGAAAATTCATTTTTGCAGCCGTTCTAAGGTCGACCCAAAAAGGGAAAGGGCTTCATCAGATTTGGACAAGTTTGGAAAGATATCCTCCATGATGCGCTTGAAAGATATCACAATTGCAAAGGCACTTGCTTTCGGCCTAGCTGCTACAAGAACCGCCGATGAAGTGAGTTCGATCTAGCGAATGCCACCACTGCCGAGCAGATGACCTATCATCGAGCTGCCGACGCAGCCGTTTAGGCGATGCCGCTGATGAATTTCAAGTTTTATCGTGATGCACTTGCCAATGCATGGGTTGGTTCCAATGACATTGGGTACAATTCAGAAGCCCAGGATTGGCGTTTCCAGACTGCAACACCGAATAACACGACGCCCTACTTACACGCCTATTGGACTATCGAAGACGGCCCGATCGTTATTGAAATGCCTGCGTCCGAAGAGGGTATTGGAATCTTCGGCACAATTTTGGATGCATGGCAACGCCCTCTGGACGACGTCGGTTCCATCGGTCGGGACTGCGGTGCAGGAGCAAGGTTTACGCTGGTGCCGCAGGGATACAACGGCCCACTGCTTCCGAACACTCTGGTCTATGAATAGGACACAAACTGTAGCTTTGCCGTGCTTCGTCCGATCCTTGCCAGCGGCGGCGCCGAAGAAAACCTTGCGAAAGCCACGGCGCTGACAAAAAATCAAGGTTTACCCGTTGTCTGAAGCATGCGGTGAGGTGTCGACACAGTATGTCGACGTTTACGGGGTGAACTTGGAAACGACGCCTGTCATGGATGGCGGCATATACGGCCACAAGCACCCCCATTTCATGCTCCCGTAAACAGTGTCGTTCAATCTGACTTGCCCTACGGAAAACGAGGGCTGATTTGCAGCCCAAATGGCTTCAACCTTGTGTTTCCAGGTTCGGGTGGTCTTGCACAAATTTTTCAAAGTACTCGGCAAACGTTCCGACGATCGGAGGGAGTTGTTCATATGGGGGGTAGTACAGCGTCAACCATAACGACGTGATAGACCAGTTTGGCATGACCTGCACAACTTGCTCGCCAGCCAACCCCTTGTCAGCAATGAAATCCGGTAGAACACATATGCCCTCTCCTGCGACCGCAAGAGCGTAGAGGAAGTCTCCATTGTTGGAGATTACCTTTCCGCCTGCTTGAATTGAAACGTTGCTACCTGCATTTGAGAAGTCCCAAGTTTCCGAGCGACCTTGCGCGCTGTATGACATCAGAAAGTCTGGGTTCAGATCGCGCGGATGATCAGGTCTGGGGATGCGTTCAAACAGAGACGGCGCAGCAATCATATGCCGCGGAACTTCGCACAGTTTGCGCCAAATTGTCGATTTGTCAGTCGGCGGGCCCGATACACGTACAGCGAGGTCGCAGTTTTCCTCTATCACATTGAGCAGGGTATCGGTGAAGTTGATCTCGACTGAAATATTCGGGTACGCGAGACGAAACCCCGAGATCACTTGCGGCAGCAACGTGACGCCCAGTGATACAGGCGCGGTCAGACGCAAATGGCCCTTGTCAGGTTGATTGGCCCTTTGAAGATTTCGTGTGACCTTTTCGAACCCCTCCAATAGCGGTCTGTACTGCGCAAGGACAGTCGCTCCGGCGCTGGTTAGTGAAACTTGCCTAGTCGTACGCACCAGAAGCTGTGTGCCCAGGTCTCTCTCAAGCTGCGCTATGATGCGTGTTGCTGATGCCGGCGCGATGCCCAGTTCGCGCGCTGCTAGGGAAAAGCTTTTCAGGTCTGATACGGCGCGCAGAACGCGGATGGGCTTGAGTTCGATCATGTCAGCTTAATAATTCCGTTTTCGACAATAATAAAGCCACATACTTATCTATTAACTTTAATAATAGATGCGCCATCTTTGATGCAAGTTGAACACTCGCCCAGGAGCGGAACATGATCAAAGATATCAAAGGGCTGCACCACGTCACATCGATGGCCGCAGACGCCAGCGCCAACAACGCTTTTTTCACCAACACACTTGGCATGCGCCGGGTGAAAAAGACGGTCAATTTCGATGCGCCTGAGGTGTATCACCTCTATTACGGGGATGAGGTTGGAACACCGGGCTCGGTTATGACCTACTTTCCTTTTGGTCAGATGCCAAAAGGGCGCAGAGGTGCCGGCGAGGTAGGTGTGACCGAGTTTGCCATCCCTACAGGCGGTGTCGAATTCTGGAAACAACGTCTTGCATCTGAGGGCGTGACTGGGCTGGCCGATGGCACGGTCTTCGGAGAAAAGCGTCTGTCTTTTGACGGCCCCGATGGCGATAGCTTTGCATTGGTCGAGTCTGATGCGCGAGGCCGGACAGCCTGGACCCAGGGCGGTGTTCCCGATGAGGTCGCGATTCTTGGGTTCCGAGGCGCTCGGTTCGCTCTGAAGGATGTCCATGCGACGGGTGAACTGCTGACCTTCATGGGATACCAGAAAGCTGAAACCGAAGGTGACGTCACTCGTTATGTGATCGAAGGGGGCAATGCTGCGGACACGATCGATCTGCAGCAGCTATCGTCAAGTACCCCGACCGCTGGTCAGGGCGCTGGGTCCGTTCATCATATCGCTTTTGCCGTCGAGGACCGCGCCGCGCAATTGCGAGTTCGGCAGGCCTTGATGGATACAGGCTATCAGGTCACGCCGGTCATCGACCGTGACTATTTCTGGGCGATCTATTTCCGCACGCCGGGTGGGGTGCTGTTTGAGATCGCGACGAACGAGCCCGGTTTCGACCGCGATGAAGACACGGCCCATCTGGGTGAGGCGCTCAAGCTGCCCACTCGATACGAGCCACATCGCAGCAAGATCGAAAGTCTCCTGCCCCCACTTGCATCATGATTTCAGAGGTTGAAATGTCTAAAGATCTCTATCAGGCGCTTGTGCATGCGCCGCAACCCGCCCGTCCGCTGGTCTTTGCCTTTCATGGCACCGGAGGGGATGAGCACCAGCTTGTTGAATTGGCCGGGACTCTTGTCGCTGGCGCCGGGGTCGTATCACCACGCGGCGATGTCTCTGAAATGGGGGCCGCGCGGTTCTTCCGCCGCACGACCGAGGGTGTGTATGACATGGAGGACCTTGCGCGTGCGACGGACAAGATGATTGCCTTCATCGAAGCCCATCGCGCATCGCATCCTGGTCATCAGGTCTATGGCTTCGGCTATTCGAACGGGGCAAACATCTTGGCGGCGGTCTTTCTCAAACGCCCGGACCTGTTCGAGCGGGTCGGCCTTTTGCATCCAATGGTCACATGGGAGCCGAACGCGCATCCTAAGCTGGTGGGGCGGAAAGTTCTGGTGACCGCCGGACGACGCGACCCAATCACGCCATGGCCAATGACGGAACGCCTTATCAGTTGGCTTTCTGCTCATGGTGCCGAGGTCACTTCGGACGTCCATGAAGGCGGACACGAGCTGCGAAACTCTGAACTGACGGCTCTAGCCTCCCACTTCAACGGGGATGTCGGCCCCGGGTGAAGGTTCACGCATTGCATTCAACGTAGACAAGACGGCGGCTTCTTTGCGCGCCCAGGACATGAACTCATGGATATGCTCTTCACGTTCCCGGCCCGGGTGGCAACATATGAAATAGCTGAACCCGGTTTCCACCACCGGACCGAATGGGCAAACAAGTCGTCCGTCCGAAAGCGCAGAATATACCAGCAGCGACCCGCAGAGCGCGACACCCGCGCCTGCGATCGCAGCGTCTACAATCTGGCCACCCGGAGGTCTTTCGAACCGCATGGCTTTCGAGGGATCAACCGCATTCGGAAGTCCGGCGTGTTGGCTCCAAAGAACCCAACTGGGAACCGACCCGTCCAGCATCGGCGTTGTATCATACAGAACTTGCGCGGCCTTGATGTCGGCCGGGGACTTTATGTCGAACGCGTCCAGCACAGCTGGGCTGGCGACCACCAGCATCAACTCCCGGTGAAGCAACTCCGTATAACGGTCCTCTGGCGGTTCGCTGGTGTATCGAATTTCGATATCGGCGGTTGCGTGGGTTTTGTGGTCCGAAGGGTTTTCAGACTCAATGTGGACCTGAACGTCGGGGTGGTCCTTGGTGAACTTGTGCAGCCTTGGCAAAAGCCACTTGCTGATCAACGCATTGCTGGAACTGATGCGCAGTTTGGGCGTCTTCTTGGGTCGGACCTCATCAACCACCTGACGGATCTGCAAGAACGCTTCGCTGATCGTTGGCTGCAAGCGCTGCCCTTCCGGTGTCAGATGAATCGCGCGAGTCTTTCGCACAAACAACGCCACTCCAAGGTCGGCCTCCAGCGCCTTGATCTGCTGGCTAACCGCACCCGGCGTCACGGAAAGCTCATAGGCCGCTTCCTTGATCGAACCGCGCCGCGCTGCGGCCTCAAAGGCGCGCAAACTTAGCAAGGAAGGCAATCGGGACAGTGGCATGGCAATACAGAAAAACAGTTTAGCCTAACTAATGCATACCCGCAGAACTTCTGCTTTGTCGAGTTCAAACTACACCCCACATCAATGCTCAACAGAACTTGGAACTGAGTGAAATGATCAAGATCCACGAAAAAGCATCGCGGGGACGTACGCAAAACGGATGGCTGTATGAGCGCCACGCAGCCTCATGCCGTTGGTGTCAGCACCGAACCCATGTCGGGGTCGCTCGCTCAGAAATTCCTTCGGTCAATTCAATCGAACCAGAATTGCAAGGAGACCCGACGTGACTTGGCAACCATATCTCATATCGCTCGCAGCGGGCCTCGGGATTGGGGTCATCTATGGCCTGATCGCAGTCCGCAGTCCCGCCCCGCCAATCATCGCGCTTTTGGGCCTCTTGGGCATGCTCGCCGGAGAAGCTGCAGTGCAATGGATCCGGGGTCATTCCGACGCTGTGTCACAGGCCCTGCATCTGAAATCCTTCGCCGTCACGCAGGCGGAAGAGACGAGCCAATCAACCAAACCCAAAACCCTTTAACCCCATCCAACCTCAACCAAGGAATGAAAAATGTCCAAACTTGAAGTCCTTACACCTGAGAACAGCCAGATCATCTTCATCGATCATCAGCCGCAGATGGCGTTCGGCGTGCAGTCGATTGATCGTCAGACGCTGAAGAACAACACCGTTGCCTTGGCCAAAGCCGCCAAGATATTTGACGTGCCCACAATCATCACCACGGTCGAAACGGATAGTTTTTCGGGGCATACCTATCCTGAACTTCTGGATGTAAACCCACAGGCGCCTTTGCTGGAACGCACGTCCATGAACTCCTGGGACGACCAGAAGGTCCGTGATGCACTCGCACGCGGGGCAGCGGAAGGACGCAAGAAAATCGTTGTCTCGGGTCTTTGGACCGAGGTCTGCAATATCACCTTCGCGCTGAGCTGCATGGCCGATACGGACTACGAAATTTATATGGTTGCCGACGCGTCGGGCGGTACGTCGGCTGATGCCCACAAATACGCGATGGATCGGATGGTCCAGGCCGGAGTCGTCCCTGTGACCTGGCAGCAGGTTCTGCTGGAATGGCAGCGAGATTGGGCGCGGCGCGACACCTACGATGCTGTCATGGACTTGGTGCGCGAACACTCCGGTGCCTACGGCATGGGTGTCGATTACGCCTATACGATGGTCCACAAGGCACCACCGCGCAGCCGCCACTCTGGCCCTACGCTGGAAGCGGTGCCTGCCGGAAAAGTCGCCGCAGAATAGTCTGCCGCGCCACGCCCGCTCGGTCCCCTCATCCCTCCCCATGAAACCGAGCGGGAGACTTTCCAAACCTCTCTATATCTGTGCTCCTCCGGTGGGCACAGACACCTCACGTTTTGCCAAAGGATCTGCACCATGGCCGCCCCAGACAAGATACTCTTCAACGGCAAGATCACGACGATGGATCCCGACAAGCCCGAAGCAACCGCTGTGGCCGTTTCAGGGGATCGGATCACCGCCGTTGGAACAGACAAGGACATGCTTGGATTTGCGGGACCCGAAACCGAGACCATTGATCTGGGCGGCCAGCGTGTAATTCCCGGTCTGATCGACAGCCATACGCACATCATCCGACAAGGCAACAATTTCGCGATGGAGCTGCGCTGGGATCACGTTCCGTCGCTTGCTGACGGTCTTCGTATGCTGAAGGCGCAGGCAGAGCGCACTCCTGCCGGGCAATGGATCCGCGTGGTCGGTGGTTGGTCCGTCGATCAATTCGCCGAAAAGCGCCTGCCGACGATTGATGAGATCAATGCGGTCGCGCCGGATGTGCCTGTCTACGTGTTGCACCTCTATGATCGGGCGTGGCTGAACAAAGCTGCCCTGCGTGCAATCGGCATCGACAAACACTTCTACGAGCCCTTTGTCTCAGGGCGTCTGGAGAGGGACAATCAGGGCAACCCGACGGGTCTCGCGATGGCGCGCCCCAACGCGCAACCGCTTTACGCGTTGTTGGATATGGCCCCCAAGCTGGATTTCGAACAGCAGGTCACCTCGACCAAGCACTACTTCAAGGCGCTGAATGGTCTTGGATTGACCTCGGCTTTGGATTGCGCGGGTGGGTTCCTGAACTATCCAGATGACTACGGCGTCATCACCGAGTTGAACAAACGCGGCGAGCAAACCGTACGCATCGGCTATCAGCTATTTGCTCAGCGTCCGATGTTTGAGTTGGACGATTTCAAACGCTGGAATGACATCGTCAAGCCAGACGAAGGAAACGACTACCTGAAATGCGTGGGCGCGGGCGAAATGCTGGTCGCATCGGCCTATGATTTCGAAGATTTCAGCTACCCGCGCCCCGATCTACCCAAGCGGATGGAAGGGGACCTCAGGCCGGTACTCGAGTTCCTGTTCGAGAACCGCTGGCCGATCCGGTTCCACTGCACTTACGAGGAAAGCGCCCACCGGTTGCTGAGCCTTATTGAAGAGGTCGGCCGTGACAAAGGGCTGGAGGAGCTGAATTGGATTTTCGATCACGGTGAGACGATCTCAGAATCTACAATGGAGTGGGTTGCCCGTCTGGGCGGCGGTATCAGCTATCAAAACCGCATCGCCTTTCAAACCACAGCCTATCGCGACCGTTACGGCGAAGATGCCCTGCGCGAGGTCATGCCGGTCAAGAAGATGATGGCCTCGGGTGTGCCTCTGGCTGCTGGCACGGATGCGACGCGGGTGTCGTCCTATAATCCGTGGTTGGCCATTCACTGGGCCGTTTCTGGCAAAGGTCGTGGCGGAGACGTCATCTGGAGTGCAGCGAACCGCTTGGATCGGCACGACGCGCTGCGTCATTGGACCGCCGCCGGGGCTTGGTTCAGCCGGGAAGCGGGTAAGAAAGGTCAGATCAAAGCGGGGCAATGGGCGGATATCGCCGTGCTCGACCGGGATTATTTCTCGATCGCCGAGGATGAGATCACCGAAATCGAGGCCGACCTGACACTAACGGGCGGCAAGATCGTGCATGCCAAGGCTCGATTTGCGGCGCATGCGCCTGCCCCTCTGCCGGAGCTTCCCGATTGGTCACCCGTTCCAATTTTCGGTGCACCCGGCGCTTCGACGCAAAGCCAAGGCAGCCTTGCCGCTGAATAGCGGCAAGACCTTAGGAGATTTCCCATGTTGGACGACCAAAAGCTAAAAATCACTTACAGCGAAAGCGATACAAAAGCAAGGTATGGCGCTTCGGTGTCCGGGATCGTGAGCGAGGCAGAACTGACACTGTCAATAGTTACGCCCAGCCTCGTTATCGCCGACCACACGTTTGTCCCGGAAGAGTTGCGTGGTCGCGGCTTGGCTCGGACCTTGGCCGCGCAACTTGTGGCGGACGCGCGCGACAAGGGTCTCCGCATCGTGCCTCTTTGCCCGTTTGTGCGGTCCTACGCCGAAAGAAACCGCGAGGAGTTGGCAGATGTCATCCAGTGGTAGTATCGCGAAACCAGCACCTGCGGCATCAAACTCGGCTTGGGCCCCGTTCAAACATCGGGCGTTTGCGCTTCTTTGGGTAGCGACCCTAATCTCTAATGTCGGCACTTGGATGCATGATGTGGGCGCTGGGTGGCTGATGACGACGCTCAATTCATCTCCGGCGGTTGTCTCACTCGTGCAGGCGGCAACAACCCTGCCAGTGTTCATCTTCGCCTTGTACGCCGGTACGCTGGCGGATCGGTTGGATAAACGCAAGCTGTTGATCACGGTGAACGTGGTGCTTCTGGTACTGGTGTCGGTGCTAACCGTGCTGGTTCAGCTCGAACTGGTAACACCGACGCTGCTGATCCTGTTCACGTTGGCCATCGGAACAGGCACCGCCTTCATGGCTCCGGCCTGGCAAGCGATCGTGCCAACTCTGGTGCCGCGTGATGCGTTGCAACCAGCCATCGCGCTGAATTCAATGGGCATCAACATCAGCCGCGCAATCGGTCCTGCCTTAGCCGGCGTTTTGATTGCATCGGTCAGTTTGGCGGCGCCTTTTGCAGTCAACGCTGTCAGTTATGTCGTGATCATTGGCGCTCTGTTGTTTTGGAAACACGAAAGCGGTGTATCGAAGACATCTCAGCCCGTGTTCAACGCGATGATGACCGGCATGCGGCACGTCGCACATAATGGCCCGCTCAAGGCGACGTTGATCCGATCCTTTGCCTTCTTCATCTTTGCCTCTGCCTATTGGGCTCTGCTGCCGCTGGTCGTCCGGACAATCGAAGGTGGCGGGGCGACGCTGTATGGATTGTTGCTGACGTTGATCGGCGCCGGGGCTGTTGCGGGAGCTTTGACCCTTCCGCAGTTCCGCGCGAAGCTTGATGCAAGCACGACAGCTGCAGGCGGCATCACCGGCACTGCCGTTGCCATGGCAATTCTCGCAACGGCGACAACTCCTCCACTGGCCTATATCGCCGCATTGTTGGGTGGCTTTAGCTGGATTGCCGTTCTCACCACGTTCAATGTGTCGGCGCAGACCGCGCTGCCCAATTGGGTGAGGGCCCGAGGATTGTCTGTGAATCTGATGGTTTTCTTCGGATCCATGGCGTTTGGATCAGCATTCTGGGGTCAGGTGGCCACGGCAACATCTGTTTCGATCACCTTGCTGATCGCAGCAGGCGGCTTGATCGTCGGCTTGATTCTGACGCGCAAGTTCCAGCTTGGTCAGGGCGAAGATCTGGACCTGACGCCCTCTATGCATTGGCCTGCACCACAGGTTGCCCTTGAAGAGGGCGGCTTGGCATCCCGCGGTCCTGTCATGGTCGAAGTTGAGTATCGCATCCGACCCGAGGACGAAGCTGCATTCCTGTCCGCACTTCAGGAATGGTCCGGCGAGCGCTGGCGCGACGGAGCCTATGACTGGCGCGTTTTTCAAAGTGCAGAAGAGCCTGAGCTATGGGTCGAGGCCTTCATGGTCTCATCTTGGGAAGAACATCTGGCCCAGCATGAGCGTGTGTCACACCAGGATCAGGATCTTCAACAGACCGTCGCAGCCTTCGACACCCGCGAAAGCGGACCCGTCGTTCGCCATCTGATCGCACCATGATGAGAGTGTTTGTGATGCTATCGACTTTGGTCACCCAATGGCCCGTTCTTTCGACCACAGTTCTTGTGGCGTTGTTCTGGGCCCATGCACCTGAGCAGGCATCTGCTGGTGACGCAGGTTTTGAGGGCCGTATCGAAGCAGTCGAACGGTCGGACGTCTATAGTCGGGCGGAGGGTATCGTCGAAGAAGTGCTGGTTGAGCAAGGTGACTATGTCGAAGCGGGCACGCCATTGCTGCAGCTTCGAAACGATCTGGAGAAACTGGCGGTCGATGCCGCGCGTGCAAAGCTGGCCAAAGCCGAAGCTCTCTTGCTTCAAGCCCGAGATAGATTGGAACGCGCAGCCCAACTCTCAACGCGAGGAGCGGCAACAGAGGTTGCATTGTTGGACGCTGAAACCAATCTGGCTTTGGCTGAGGCCGAAAGGGCCTTGGCGGAAACCGAGTTGGAGATCGCACAAACCAACTTCAACGACACGCTCATACGTGCGCCGATCTCAGGACATGTTGAAGACCCGCGTGTTGGACCGGGTTCGCTGGTTGAGTTCAATTCCGGCGACCCGCCCCTGTTTCAACTCGTAAATCTGAACCGCTTGCGCGTTGTTTTCGAGATTCCCTATGCCCAATGGGTTTCAGGGTTGAACACGAGCAACACGCACTCAGAGGAGCTATCAAATTCCGGCCAGTTTCACGTTGAAACGGAGATCGGTCAGGTTCTGTCAGATGCAATTCCGCTCACCGGATCGGCGGTTTGGTTCGATGAAAACAGCGGCGAAATTCGCGTGTGGGCAGATCTAGAAAACCCCGACCAAACGTTGCGACCGGGAATGAAAGTTCGTTTAACGCCCATGGTCCACCCAGTCACCGGCGCCGAGCGAGACCACTCCATGGTCAGGCCGTGAAGAAATCCACCCCACAAGATCCTATCAACATCAGGCATCACAAGGACTGTTCCAAATGATCAAATTCGAACTGAACGGCCGACCCGTAGAGGTTGATAACCCTCCTGACGAAATGTTGCTGCTGGTCCTTCGAGATACGCTCAAACTCAAGGGTACGAAATACGGGTGCGGTGCTGCCATGTGTGGAGCCTGCACGGTGCATGTGGATGGTGTGGCGAGCTTCGCGTGTCAGATGTCGGTTAGCGACGTGGAGGATGCGCGAGTCACGACGATCGAAGGATTGTCCGAAGACGGCTCCCATCCTGTTCAGAGGGCCTGGATCGAAGAGCAGGTTGCCCAATGCGGCTATTGCCAGTCGGGTCAGATCATGCGCGCGGTAGCACTTCTGGCGGACAATCCATCCCCGACACGACAGGAAATTGTCGATGAGATGAGCGCGAACCTCTGTCGCTGCGGGACGTATAACCGCATTTTCAAAGCCATCGAACGCGCAGCAAAGGAGGTTTGAGATGACCATGACCATGAACCGTCGCGGGTTTCTACATGGCGCTGCTGGATTGACATTTTTCATAGGTGCGGGAGGGATCTCATCCGTCCGGGCTGAGGCAGCAATTGGCACGCTGGATGTCAATCACTGGTTGACGATCCGGGCGGATGGAAGCATTCGTATCGTCTTCCCTTCGACCGAAATGGGGCAAAGCAGCTACTCCACACTGCCACAAATCCTTGCTGAGGAACTTGATGCAGCATGGGACGACGTTGAGATCGAACAGCTCAACGCTGATGATCGACGCTTTGGAAATCAGCTGTTTGGCGGTGTTCTATATACGGCTGGCAGCACCGGAACGCAGTTCTATTTTGACCCGATGCGCAAGGCGGGCGCGCAGGCGCGCGACGTTTTGCTGCAAATCGCAGCACATGAATGGGCTGTGGACAAAGCCAGCCTTAGGACCGAACCAAGTGTTGTTTTGGGTCCCGATGGCCAACAGGCCAGCTATGGTGAACTGGCGGCGCTCGGTTCAAGGGATGTGACGGTACCAGACGCTGAGACCATGCCGCTGAAAGACCCATCCGCGTTTCGGATCATCGGGCAAGATCTGCCGCGTCGCGACGTTCCGGCCAAAAGCACAGGTCAGGCTGAATACGCCATTGATGTGGAAGTGCCCAATATGGCCTATGCAGCTGTTCTGCGCGCACCAGTCGAAGACGAAATTCCGCTTTCCATCAACGACGAAGCCGCACGCGAGGTACCGGGCGTCATGGATATCGTGACTGTACCCGACGGTGTCGCCGTCGTCGCGGAAAGCCTGTGGTCTGCCTTGGGCGCACGGGGTTTGCTTGAGGTCGAATGGTCCACAACCTCACCCTTCCGGACCTCAAACAGCGAAGAGACTCTGGCCGAATACGTCGCCGCTGTCAGTGCTCCTGAAGCGTCAGGTGCAACCTGGGCCGAGAAAGGCGACGCCCTTGCAGCCATTGGCAACGCTGACCGTCAGTATTCGCAGCTTTATCTGTCGGACTATGCCTACCACGCTCAGATTGAGCCGATGGCGGCTGTCGCCGATGTCGATGTGGACGGGCAAGGGGCCGAGGTTTGGGCAGGCACGCAAACGCAGTCGTGGACTGCGCGCACTGTGGCCGAAGTGCTGGGTATCCCCGTCGAAAACGTACGTCTGAACATGATGACAATGGGCGGAGGATTTGGGCGACGCACAGCCCTGATGCAGAACTATGTGCGTGATGCGGTTCTGTGCTCTAAGGCCGTTGGACGCCCTGTCAAAGTGATTTGGCCGCGTGAAGACGACGTGAAGCAGGGGACCTTCCGCCCGGCTTCGGCCCAAAAGCTTGAGGCCGGTCTGACAGCGGAGGGAAAACTGGACGGGTGGTATCACAAGGTCGCTACACCAACGGTCATTGGTTTCTTCAACCCGCTGCGTTGGGATGCGGTGAACCCGAACGATGTGATCTCAATGCGGGGTGCCGAGAGCAAGTTCTATGGGATCAAGGATTTCCGCGCCGATCACCTCATTATGGACCGGCACGCCCGCCTTGCCCCCTATCGCGGTATTGGCGCGTCCTATACGGCCTTTGCGGCAGAATGTTTTATGGATGAATTGGCAGAACAGGCCGGGCGGGATCCATTGGATTTCCGGTTAGACCTTGTATCAGAAAACCCGCGTGGGCGGCACCTACTTGAGAAGGTGGCCGAGATGTCTGATTGGCAAAATCGGGGCGATCGAAACCTAGGGCTTTCTTTTGCTGGCTACAGCTCGTCCATGGCCGCAGGTGTGGCGGAAGTTGAAGTCGACGCGGACAGTGGAGAGATCCAGATCACCAACTTCTGGGCCGCGATAGATGCGGGCCTGATTGTCACGCCGGACAACGCGCTCAATCAGATCGAAGGTGGCATCGTGTTCGGAATCTCGATGGCTCTTTCCGAAAAGATCGACATTGAAAACGGCGAAGTGGTGCAGAGCAACTTCTGGGACTATGAGATCACACGCGCCTCGCAGATGCCGGAGATCGAGATCTACGTCGCAGAGGTCGATGCGCCGCCAGTCGGTGTAGGCGAGGTTGGCACTCCTATGGTGCCCGCGGCCGTCGCAAACGCGTTCTACGCCGCGCAAGGTAAGCGCCTGCGCCACATGCCGTTTACGCCGGAACGTGTGGCGGCTGCATTGGACAGCTAGTTCAGGTTTAAAGCCCGAGTATTTCACGCGCCTGGTTGGTGGTCGCAACCGGGCGGTTGTATTGGGCACAGATCTCTGCAGTCCGCGTTACAAGCGCCGCGTTTGATGGTGCCAGCGTATTGCGATCCAGGCGCACGTTGTCTTCCAAACCCGTCCGTGCATGGCCACCGGAGGAAATGGCCCAGTGGTTCAGAACCTCCTGCTGCGCACCAATGCCTGCAGCGCACCAAGGCGCACCCGGAAACAGTCGTTCAACGGTCTTCACGTAGAAATCGAATACGTCCCGATCCGCAGGCATTGCGTTTTTGACACCCATGACAAATTGCACATAAGGCGTGTCTTTGATTTGCCCTTTCTTGTGCATCTCGGCCGCCTTCAAGATGTGGCTCAGATCGAAGGCTTCGATCTCTGGCTTGACGTCATATGTTGCCATTTCAGCCGCGAGCCAGTCGACAAGATCAGGTGGATTTTCGTAGACGCGCGTGGGGAAGTTGTTCGATCCAACCGACAACGAGGCCATGTCCGGCCGCAACGGCAACATGCCGCCGCGCGTCTTACCCGCCCCCGATCGCCCTCCTGTCGAAAACTGGATGATCATGCCAGGGCAGTGTTTCTCAAGCCCCTCTTTCAACCTTGCGAACTTGTCGGGGTCGCTCGAAGGCGTTTCGTCATCATTTCGAACATGGGCATGGCAGATGGATGCCCCTGCCTCGAAAGCGGCCTGTGTGCTTTCGATTTGTTCTTCGACTGTGATGGGCACAACCGGGTTGTTGGCCTTGGTTGGCAAGGACCCGGTTATGGCAACGCAGATGATGCAGGGTTCGGACATTTCACGCCTCTTTCGGTGCGAGGACAAAGTCGAATTCGACATCCCAATAGGGACCTTCAAAGCCAACTTCCGCAGATCGCGACTGATCATCGACGCGGTTGAATTCGGCGATCAGGCTTTCTTTGACCCCAAATACCGCATCCGAGTTGATGTACTGATCATCGGGATCAAAGATATGCGTGGTCAGGTCGTCATATCCTTCTTTGGATACGATGTAGTGTAGGTGTGCTGGTCGGTACGGGTGTCGACCAAGACGCTTCAACAGATCGCCAACCGGCCCGTCATCCGGGATTGGATAGTTCTTTGGCCGCACAGCCCGGAACCAATAGGTCCCATCGGCGCCGGTCGTGAAGACGCCGCGCAGGTTGAAATCAGGTTGTATACCTTTCTGTTGCACATCGTAAAACCCATCGTCATTGGCTTGCCAGACATCAATCTTGACGCCTTCCAACGGGTTGCCTTCCACATCGGTGACACGACCTCGCACCACCATGTCCTCGCCCTTTTGGTCGAGACAAATATTGTGTCCCATCTCGTATTCCGGGGCACCTCCCACATGGAAAGGGCCCAGTACAGTATTCTCGGAGGCCCCGGTGGGACGACGAGAGTTCACGGCATCCACCAGCATCGACACGCCCAGAACATCGGACAGAAGAATGTACTCCTGCCGCCAGTCATCGCACATGTGCCCAACCTTGGTCAGGAACATGATCGCCTCGAACCATTCCTGTTGCGTCGGTTCAATCTCCTTCACGGCTTCATGGAGCTTTCGCGTGATGACCTCCATCACCTGCTTCAGCCGTTCGCTTTCTGCGTTTTTGTTGCGTGCCGTGACGACCTCGGCCGAGTTTTCCTCGGTAAAGTATCCCATCTCATGCGAGTCCATTTTGGCCTCCTGACTTGTGTAAGTTTGCTCCAGATTGGCTCATCGCGAAAGCACCGTGGTCAGCGCGCGACGCAGTTCGGCTTCGGCATCCGCGGCCATATCGGCTGAGCGCCACGCAACATGTTGATCAGGACGGACCAACAAACAGCCCGTATCCGAAATTTCGGACGCACGCGCCCAATCCCCGGTGTGGTCAACATAGGTCTGGCGCGGCCCGATGACATGACAGCGAATGGGCAAGCCCAGTTCTTTCGAGATGGTCTCGGCGGCGGAAACCCAGCCCTCACCACCAATTCCGGTCAGCGCGGTGAATTCTCCGCGACCGCACAAATCCAGCGTGGAATGCTTGTTCCCTGTATCATGATCAAACACCCAGACATGTGGAATGCGCGCGCCGGGCCAAGTCGTCGGCTGGTAGTGCAGCTCAGCATCCTGATCAAAACCGGGATTGGGTTGACCATCCGTTTCAATCGCACAGGAGTCGTAGCGCTGGTTCATTTCAACGCCATGCGCATCGAACTCATATTTCTTGAAGGCAATCGCCTCGCGAATGGCCTGCCTTTGTGCTGCAGCTTCAGGCGTTGATCCTGTGCGAGCCTCTAGATTGCTTTGCATGACCTCTGGGTCGACGCCTTCGGCCATTCCGAGTGACTCAAAGATCGGTCCGAATTCGCCAATGGATTGATTGGCTCGCGTGACGATCTGTTTGGCGACTGGAGCGCGTTCTTCGCTGTAGCTGTCGAGCAGGCTCTCTCCGGCATGGCCTTTCAGGACAGCCGCCAGTTTCCAGGCGAGGTTGAAGCTGTCCTGTATTGAGGTGTTCGACCCCAGCCCGTTTGAAGGCGGGTGCCGATGCGCGGCGTCACCCATGATGAACACGCGATCCTTCTGCATATGGGTCGCGTACATATTGTTGACGGTCCAGGTGTTGGCGCTGATCAGTTCGATCTCAAGCTCAGGGTCGCCAACCAGTTGCCGCGCAACCTGAGTGGCCATGGCCTCGTCAACCTCGGGGGCGGGTTGGTTGATGTCATAGCCCCAGACAATGAGCCATTCGTTCCATGGGCGGACCATGCGGACTAGACCCATGCCAATGCCACCGACATTCGCACCCGGTTGCATCACCCAATAGAGCACCGATGGGCGATGCGCGACGTATTTACTGAGGTCCGCACGGAACAGGATGTTCATCGATCCGCCGACGCCCATCTGACCTTCGAAAGGCAGACCGGCATGTTCGGCAACCAGAGAATTGCCCCCGTCCGCGCCGACCAGGTATTTCGACCGGATCGTGATTTCTTCGCCCGACAAACGATCTAGGCATGTGGTCGTCACTCCGTCAGCGTCTTGCTCATGACGTAAGTATTCAGTGCTCATGCGCGCTTGAGTCCCACGGCGACATGCGGTGCCGAAAAGGATCGGCTCCATGAATGTCTGCGGAAGGTCGTTCATCATGGTCGGGCTGGACAGCAGGTGCTCGGCTTTAGAAAGCGGATGATTGCCCCAGCTTTTCATCCGTCCGATTTCCTCACCGGCGAGGCTTTCGCAGAACACGTTTTCACCCATCAGATCCTGATGCGCTGCATGCATATAGGCTTCGGCCTCGACCTCATGACCAAGGTCGCGCAGCACCTCCATCGTGCGCTGATTGGTGATATGCGCCCGCGGCGTATTGGCCAGCCAGCGATAGCGGTTGATGACCATGTTCTCGACGCCATAGCTCGACAGCAAAGCCGCCGTTGCAGAACCCGCTGGTCCGGTCCCGATGATCAGGACATCCGTTGTGATGGTGGCCATAAGCTCTCTCCCTTGTTCTTTGAATTTCTCAGGACCGCGGATCCCAGAGGCGGCCGTCATATTCGGCCTCATAGGCTTTGCCGTCCGGGTAGCTGACCAGTTCCAGCTGCATGCCCCAGGGGGCGAGGAAATAGACCCAGGTCTCGCCAGCGCTTGGCCCGTCGGTCATGGTTGTCGGGTTGCCCAGGACCTCAATGCCCTTATCCTGCAAATAGCTGACGGCACCTTCCATATCGGTGGTATAAAACGCGATATGATGCCCGCCGATATCCGAGTTGCGCGGCAGTTTCGTATCCTGATCCGGTGCGGTGTATTCGAAGATTTCGAAATTGGCGCCGTTGCCACAGCGTACCAGCCGCATCGTCGGGATCTCGGCCTTGGCGTCCACGTTCAGATGGTCCGCCATCCAAGTGCTGTCACCGCCTGAGAACGGTCCCAACGGGTAGAACACATTGCAACCGATTACGTCCTGAAAGAAGGTGACAGCCTCATCGACACTCGGGACTGTAAATCCCACGTGGTCCGTGCCGGTCATTCCCGGTAAGGAACTGCCAGCAAATGCGCCAGTTCCAAGTGCTGTGGCCGCGACCGTCAATGCGAGTGTTTTCATGGATCAATCCTCCTTGTTCGACTGCGCGCCAACCACCAAACGACGGCGCACGGGGAATATTTGAAGTCCGGTTTTTTCGGTGATCAGCCCCCAGATGCCGCGCGGGGCGAAGAGCATGACGGCGATCCCGATCAGACCAAGCACCATGAGGTACCAGGAACCGTAGTCAGCGAGCAGGCTTTGCAAGATGAAGAAGATCAGCACGCCCAGAATCGGGCCTTCGATGGTGCCTATGCCTCCGATCACGACGATGAAAATCACGTAAGCCGTCCAGTCGGTGACCGAGAACGCCGCATCCGGTGAAATCCGAAGCTTCTGCACATAGATCAGCGCGCCTGTCAGCCCGGTTCCTGCGGCTGAGACGAGGTAGACCAGCCATTTCATCCGCACCGCATCGACGCCAACAGATTTAGCCGCTTCGACGTTGTCCCGCACCGCCGCCAGCGCCAGCCCACGCTTTGTTCTGAGCAGCCAGTAGATGCCCGCAATCGTTGCGATCACCAGCGCCAAGGCCAACCAATACGTCAGGATATCCCGCGCTGCCGCGCCGCGAACGTCAAACGTGTTTTGGATCCACTCGGTGGCCCACATCTCACGCGTTGCGGTGCGCGGCAGAGAGGTTCCAGTACCGCCGCCGAGCACTTTCCATTGGGCCACCAGCAGGCGCATGACCTCGGCGATGACCCATGTTCCGATGGCGAAATAGGCTCCTTGCAGGCGGAAGGCGAAGAAGGCCGTGGGTATGGCGACAATCAAGGCTGCAAAGCCGCCCAGCAGTATCGCCGAAACCGGGTCCATACCCCAAAGGATGACGCCGCCGAACATGGCGTATGCCCCCATGCCCACGAAGGCTTGCTGGCCGACGGACACAAGGCCACCATACCCGGCCAGCAGGTTCCAAAACTGCGCTAGTACAAGCATGGTGAAGATGAAGAACAGGTCTTGAATCAACCCCCTGCTGGCAAATGTCGGCAGCAGGATGAACAGAATGATCAGTGCGATGCAGACGGCTCCGGCACTGTAGGACGCGCGGGTCTGAGTCTGGACGCGGTACATTGAAGTATCAGCCATCAGTCCACCGCCCTTGGAAACAGGCCTCTGGGTTTGATCAGAAGCACGATGAGAAACGCTAGGTGGCCAGCCAGGATTTGCCATTCGGGGTTGATTGCTGCGCCGACAGTCTGCGCGACGCCGATGATGATGCCTCCGATCAGAGTGCCCCACAGGCTGCCGAGGCCACCAATAATCACGGCCTCAAAGGCGTAGATTAGGCGCGCTGGGCCGATATTGGGGTCAAAGTTTGCCCGCATTCCCAGATAAAGCGCCGCCAAAGTCACCACGAGCATTGCGATCGCGGTCGCAGTGGCGAAGATACGTTCTGGCCGGATACCCATTAGACCCGCTGTCACCGCATCATCCGAAGTCGCGCGGAACGCCCGGCCCAATTCAGTGCGATAGAAAAGTTGGTTCAGACCGACGATGACAAGGATTGCCGAGGCAAAGGTCAGCAGCGGCAGAACACCGAGGTTCAATCCACCCATTTGTACCGAAGCCGTAGCGATCTCACCCGAAGGCAATCGTTGGCTATCGGCCGAGAACCCTTCGAGCAGCGCGTTTTGCAAAACAACCGACAGACCGAATGTCACTAGCAAAGGCGGCAGGATATCGGGCCCGAGTACGCGGTTCAGCACATGCCTCTGCAAAGCCCAACCCACGCCAAACATGATTGGTGCGGCAATGATTGCGGCCAGAAACGGTGAAAGCCCAAGCAGCGAGACCAGCAGAAGGATCAGATAGGCCGCAAAGACGATGAGATCGCCATGGGCCAGATTGACCAAACGCATTATCCCGAACACAAGGCTCAGGCCTGCCGCGAACAGCGCATATAGACCGCCTAAAAGAACGCCCTGAATGATGGTGTCGATCCAGATCATGCGGCGGCTCCTCCGAAATAGGCGTCGTGTATGGCCTCGCGGCTGAGCGTGTCTGCGGTGCCTTCCAGCGTGACGCGGCCCTCCATCATGCAATAGACGCGGTCTGCGACTTTCATCGCTTGACCAATGTCCTGCTCCACCACGATCAGGCTGGCGCCAGCCTCCTGAATGCGGGGGACGGCATCGTAGATGTCTTTGATGACCACCGGCGCGAGCCCAAGGCTGATCTCGTCACAGAGCAGAACACGGGGGTTGCTCATCAGCGCGCGACCGATTGCGACCATCTGCTGTTGCCCGCCAGACAGGGCAGTGCCGGGATGATTTCGGCGCTCTTTCAGGATTGGGAAAAGGTCGTAAATTGTTTGCAAAGACCAATGCCCTTGTACCTTTCTGCCATAGGTACCGATCAGCAAGTTTTCCTCGACACTGAGCGACGGAAACAGCCGGCGGCCCTCGGGCACCATGGCCACTCCGCGCGCCATGATTTCATCCGCCGCAAGATCTCCGATGGGTTGGCCATGAAATCGCACTTGGTCGGACCCGTTGGTCAGAACGCCCGAGATCGAGCGCATGAGGGTCGAT
The DNA here is from genome assembly GCF_056536505.1 of Ruegeria sp. CL3. Classification (NCBI taxonomy): domain Bacteria; kingdom Pseudomonadati; phylum Pseudomonadota; class Alphaproteobacteria; order Rhodobacterales; family Roseobacteraceae; genus Ruegeria; species Ruegeria sp. CL3. Next base: position 27,377 of record NZ_JBQFPT010000019.1, read on the forward strand.
TTCCCGGCCCCGTTTGCGCCGATGATGGCGACGGTTTCACCTTCGTTCAGGTGTATATCCACGCCGAACAGGGCTTGGAAATCTCCGTAGTGGGCGGTCAGCGCGTGGGTCTCTAGCAGGCTCATCAGACTTCGATCCCCAGATAGATTTCTTTGACTTCCCGGCTGTTCATGATCTCATCCGGGTCGCCGAGGCCGATGACCTTGCCGAAATCCAGCACCAGAAGGCGTTCAACGACAGAGGTCAGCGCATGCAGGACATGTTCGATCCAGATGATCGTGACGCCGCTGCTGTGCAGCCCCTTGATTGTGTTAATCAGCGCGGTGCATTCGGCGTCGGTCAGACCTCCGGCGATTTCGTCCAGCAGCAACAGCTTTGGATTGGTTGCCATCGCGCGGGCCAACTCCAGTCGTTTGCGTTGCAACAGCCGCAATCCACCGGCCGTGTCATTGGCCACATCCAACAACTCCGTTTGCTCAAGAATGCGGGCGCAATCTTGTTCGACCTCGTGTTCGGATTTGCTCTGCCCATGCGTCGCGGACACCAGCAGGTTTTCGAACACCGTCAGATGATCAAACGGCTGAGGGATCTGGAAAGAGCGCCCAATACCCGACAAGCAGCGCTGCATGGGCGGCACGCGCGTCACGTCAACCCCATCGAAACGGATCGACCCCGCATCAGAAGTCAGGTTGCCGGTAATCAGATTGAACAGCGTCGACTTGCCCGCCCCATTCGGACCAATGATTCCAAGGGCCTGCCCCTGCGCGACATCAAAACTGACATCGTCAGTGACGGTGATCGCGCCGAAGCTTTTTGAAACGTTTTTGAGCGAAAGAATGGTCATACCGGAGTTCCTGCCCCGGACAGGGTCCGAGGCGCTGGTTTCATTGCGATCAGGAGATTTCTTCCATCACACCTGCGGTTGGGATTTCGGGAGCCGAAGAGTTATCCACGATCACGAGGTCATAGCTGCCATTGTCGAGCAGCCGCCACTGCCCACCAACCAAGGGTGTTTTCGCGACGTTCTGTGCGGCGAAGGGTGGCAGACCAGCCCCATCAAAGGCGATCCGACCAACAATGGAATCCAACTGCGTGGCAGCTATAGCCTCGGCTACGGCATCGCCATCACCTGCGTCATCAACACGTCCCATGACGTTGGCGGCCATTTCAAACAGCGCGTGCACAAAGCCGATGGGCTGGGTCCATTGGCGGCTGGTAGCGGCCATGTAACCCTGCGCCAGTTCAGCTGAACTTGCGCCGGTCAGCGACGACGAGAACGGATGCGTGGGCGACCACCACACCTCGGAACTCAGGTTGTTGCCTGCGTTGCCCAAAGCTTCGACGGCCTGCGGGAACAGGATCGCCTTGCCGATGCTCGCCGCCTTAGGGGTGAAGCCTTGCTGCTTGGCCTGGCTCCAGAAGGTGGTGAAGTCAGGCGGGATGGGAACGCCGGTTACAATTTCAACATTCGCCTGGCGGAACGCGTTGATCTGGGCCGAGAAATCGTCGGTCAGGTTCTGGTAGCGTCCGGGATCTGTCAGGCTGTATCCCAACTCGGATAGAACCGGCGGGAAACCTACATTCGGATCGCCCCAAGCATTGCCATCGCCGTCATTTGGGAACAAGGCACCGACCTGCTTGTTGGTCTCCAATTGACCCCACATCGCCGTGAAGACCGAGATCACGTCCTCAAGCCCCCAGAAGAAGTGATAGGCGTAGTAGAACGGCTCCCAGCTGGCTGGATCGCCGGGATTGCCCTGCTGGCCGATGAACCACGGCTGCCAAGGAGCAACAGTGGAAATACACGGCACTTCCTCGGCCTCACAAGTCGAGGCAACCGGGTTGGTCGTTTCGGGTGTTGAAGCGACCAGCATGAGGTCGATCTCATCATCCACGATCAACTCGCCCGCCACGTCTGCTGCCCGGTTCGGGTTTGACTGACTGTCCTTGACGAAGACTTCGAAATTCGCACCGGCCTCAGATGCGGCGAAATTCTCCAGAATAAACTTATCAGCCTCAGAGAAGGCGGCCAGAGGACCTGATTGCGGGCTGACATAGCCCAGCTTGATCTTGGCACCCTGAGCGATAGCGGGCGCAGCGAGCGAGCCGGCGGCTAGGCCAAGGCCGGTTGCAGCGCTGGATTGCAGCAATTTGCGTCGTGTGATCATGTGTCCCTCCCTTGACACGGTGAAGTCAAACGCTTGGGGCGTTTCCCGCCCACGCGTTTTGAAGAAGCGCCCGCAGCCCGTCAGACGTGACCGGCTGCGGGTTCCAATACGGGTTCTTGAGTGCGATTTCGGTGGCGCGATCCAAATCGGACTCCGACACGCCAAAGTCTTTAAGAGCCATTGGTGCGCCCATGGATTTGGAAAAATTCCAAAGCGCCTGACCTGGCTCAGAACCGCCTAGGATGTCAGACACGGGTGCCAGCAACTCCGGCACACCCACCGCGTTGTAAGCGATGGCATGGGGCAGAACGATCGCATGGGTTTCCGCGTGCGGCAGATTGAAGGACCCGCCCAGCGTATGACAAAGCTTGTGATGCAGAGCCATTCCGACCAGACCAAGTACCGTGCCGCAGGCCCATGCACCACGCTGCGTTTCTTCTCTGGCTTTCAGGTCGTCGGAGCTTTCGACAACGGTCGGCAGACCTTCCGCAAACGCCCTAAGGCCGTCGATCGCCAATTCCGTGGTCTGATCCGTGCGGTCCTTTGCATAAAGTGCCTCGGCAGCATGAGCCATTGCGTTCAAGGCGCTGGTCACGGTCATTGCGGGCGGCAATGACGCCACAAGTTCGGGATCGTACAGGATGGCGCGGGGCAGAACCTTTGGGTCTGTCAGGGTGGTTTTGATGCCATCCTCAGTCTGACCCAAAATCGGAGTAGCCTCGCTGCCGGCATATGTGGTCGGGATGGCGATTTGTGGCAAACCGGTCCGAAGGGCAATCGCCTTACCTAAGCCAATCGTCGAACCTCCACCGACAGAGACAATGCTATCGGCTTTGACAGACAGCGCGTGTTCAACCGCTTCTTCGGTCACGCCAACCGGGGTGTGCATTATTGCCCGAGTAAAGACGCCTGCAGCACGATCCCCAACAGTTGTCGCAAGCTCCATTGCCATATCGACTTGCTGAGGCGTCGACAGGATCAGCGCCTTATTCGATCCCAGTTCCGCTAGCTCCGCGCAGATGTCGTTGCGCAAACCTGCGCCGAACCGGACTTTCTGGCCATTGATGCTGGTGGTGTTGAGAGCCATTGGGCGCGTTCCTGACAAGCGATGGATTGCGGATCTGGAGGGAACGCTAGCAGGCAAACACAGTACTCTTGATCGAATTTTCGACCATCAATATAACTTTTAGTTATGAAGCTTGATCCAAGACATCTCGAGATTCTTGCGGCTATTGTCGAGGCCGGAGGGTTGACCGAAGGCGCTGCTTTACTTGGGAAATCTCAACCCAGTGTCTCCAGAAGCGTCGCTCTCCTGGAGGACAGGGTAGGAGAGCCCCTGTTCCTGCCGACCCGAAGACCATTGCAACCAACTGAGCTTGGTCTTGCGCTTGCTCAGGAAGGTCAAAGAATCTTAAGCGCGGGTCGCCATGCAAGCCGCGTTGTGGACGAGTACCGTCAGGGCATTGCCGGTGCAGTGCGGGTTGCGGGTACGCCGATCTTCATGGATGGTGTTATCTCGAACGTGATTGCAGAGTTTCAGGCCGAGTATCCCAATATTCGGATCGACCAATCCTACGGATACCCCACTGAGCTTTTGTCGCAGTTGTCCGCCGAAACTCTGGACTTGGCCATTCTTCCTATGCGCCCGGCAGACGTGTCTGATGAGTACGCGTTTCGTCAAATCCTGCCTGGTCGAAACGTCATTGCATGCCGTGTTGGGCACCCATTGGCGCGCAAGAAAGAGGTGAAGCTGGAAGATATCACCGAGTTTTCCTGGATCGCGCCTCCTGCAAATAGCCCGCTGTTTCGTGACTTAAGAAACACGCTGGACGGCATCGGTATGCGAGACCTCAAAATCAGTTTCACAGGCGGGTCCTTGAGTGCGGTTGTGAACGTTCTGACGGGTTCAGACTCCCTAACCGTTTTGCCTTTTTCGGTGGTCTTCATGATGCAAAGACAAAAAACTTTGGCAGCACTTCCGATAAAAATCGGTGATCCCGACCGGCACCTGGGATGCGTTACGCTCAGCGCTAGAAGCATGCCGGCTTCGTCGGAGCGCGTTCTTGAGTTCATAAAGCAGAAGTTCGAAATGCTTGATCGCTTGATTTGTAGCGCGGGATGATCTCTCTGACCGGTCTAGCCTGAAACAAACCGAGAGCTCTCGTGGGTTTATGAAACCCGCACGAAGTTTTAGACGCTTGTTGTTCAGTGCTTGCTGTCTCAGGGATCCTATTGTGTTTAGTCGACCTCTGTATGTTTTTAGGTCAGAGTTGTTTGACGTTTGGCTCAGAGTGATTGACGAGAATTACCGATTTGGTGAGGTTTTGGAGTTCTATTGAGGCAGTAGTCGGTAACGCTCTACAGTTCTTGTTGAACGTCGGAAGAATTTGACCTTTGCTTCATAGACTAACCCAACACCACCTGGTCATACTCCCGTAGACAGTTTCGTTTGATCTGACTGACCTTCCTGAAAACGAGAGCTGATTTGCGGCCCAAATGGTTTCAAACTTGTGTTTCCAGGTTCGGGAAGTCCTGCACAACTTTTTCAAAGTACTCGACAGACGTCCCGGTGATCGGTGGGACTTGTTCGAATGGCGGTAGTAAAGCGTCAGCCAAAACAACTTGATAGACCAGCTTGACATCACCTGCTCGACTTACCCGCTAGCCAATCCATTTTCAGCAATGAAATCCGGTAGAACACTTATGCTGTCTCCCGCAACGTCAAGAGCGGAGAGGAAGTCTCCATTGTTGGAGATTATCTTTTGGCTAGCTTGAACTGAAACGTTGCGACCTGCATGAGAGAAATCGCAAGTTTTTGAGTGGCCTTGAGCACTTTATGACATCAGCAAGTCTGGGTTCAGATCGCGCGGATGATCAGACCTGGAAATGGGATGTGTCGCAAAATTTTGGGACAGCTGGAATTAGCGGTTTACTGGGCAAACCTATCTTGTGATCTCGGCAAATAGCCGAAAGCCAGCCGCTGTGGAGCTAGAGAATTGCAGCTTCCGGATCGAGTTGGATATCTTAATACCGTCCAGAGTACGCGAGGCGGATCAGAACGTGCACATTTGCCGTGCGCGTCGCTTGACTAAGCGATGATCCTGCTTGATCAGGATGTTCAAGTAATTGGACTTAACTGTTTGGATTTTGGCTGAGCAACCAAACCGACTAAGGATTTTTTCACTTCTCTAATGCCTGCCGCAGAGGCTCCACTCTTGTCGATCACGGTCGTGTCTGGAATTCCATTTTAAGACTGCACTTTGGCAAAGAACCTTGCTTTCGCTGGACGGTTCTTCTGCTCAGACAGCATAAAATCAAGGGTATTTCCCGCTTCACCGGCGGTCCTATGGATGTAGATCGGTTCGCCGCGAACACTGCGATCATCGGCGAATACTTAGCAATTCACCTGTTGAAAGTGGCGTTATCCATCCGCACGCCGCGTTCAGCCACGTTCTCTTCGAGGTCACGATAGGACACCGTATACCGCAGATAGCATTACACGGCGTGCAAAAAAGGTAAGATCAGACATGTTTACTGATCTCGCTATTGAGACGTGATCCACCCCCACCAGCAGAAACAAATGGGCACCGACCCTGATACGCAGCTACCCTGGGGTTCTTCTACTCAGTAATAATCTTAGCACCAGAGCCTGTGGGCGCACCAAGAAGGTGTTGACGAATCTTCATATCCAGTTTGGTGCTTTTTAAACCGACGATTCCGCTTTTCGAAAACAGCTCTCGAACGGAGCGGTGGTTTTCAGCTCTTTTCCAGACAACAGGCGAAGAGGTCGGCGTCCGACCGGACAACGAAGCGAGATAAGACATCGTGCCGAACAATAGCTTTGACTTGTCTCGATGGGGTTTGTTCAGAATGTACAGGCTGACAGGCGCGTCTGGACCGCGTTCGGAGTCGACGACAAAAACCTGCCCCGCGCGGAAGGCGGCTTTGCCGTCACATCTTGTCCAGCGGCGCGTCGATGACTTTCCTTCGCTTAGCGCTTCGACAACACGGCTATAGACCGTCCCGTTCCGCTCATCCAAGAAGGCAACGTTGACAATGGCTTTGGTTGGATCGTTTGGGGCGCGAAAGAACACTTGATAAGATCCAAGAAACGGCCGCAGCCGTTGAAGATCACCCGGGAACACATCGATCAGAGGGTCTCGTCGCCGATCCGCCTCGGTTTTGGCGAGTTGGGTGGTGTGGTGCCGCAGTTCTGAATGATCTCCCAGCAAGATATGCTCGCCCACGTCGAAGAACCGGCTGATGCGGCGCAAGTTGTTTGGCGAGGGCATGCTGCGGCCGTTGAGGTACTTGGCGAATTGCTGATGGTTGATGCCAATCTCTCTGCAAACAGCTGCTACTGACGGGTAATCGGCACAAAGGTGACGCAGGTTTGCAGCTAAATTCTGGTGCATTGATGGTTGGCCCTTGCGTCGCATAAACTCGCTAAAGAAAGTATAATGTGGCGTCATTGTTAAGCTCAAATTGGTGCGTGATCTTGCGGGCAACAGAAGAATGCTCAGGGAAGGTCAAGCAATGGATAAATTTCAATACGTGCGGCAGATGGAACAGCGTCTGCAATTGCGTCAGGTGGATCGTCGCCAGTTCATGCGCGGTGTTTTGGCAACCGGCATGACCGTCGGTGCAGCAACGCTTTTGGCGGATCGCGCTATTGCGGCCACGCCCAAAAAGGGCGGCAGCATGATTGCCGGGATTGGTCATGGCGGGACGACCGAGCAACTCAATCCGGGGCAGATATCAGCGGGTTTCCTGATTCCGTTGAGCTTGGGCATGAACGGTTTCCTGACTACGATCGACGCGGACAGCAATGTGCAGCCGTCGCTTGCAAAATCATGGGAGGCCTCGCCGGACGCTTCGGTCTGGACCTTCAAGATACGCGGCGGGGTCGAATTCCACAATGGTCGCACAGTGACAGTTGAGGACGTGATTGCCTCAATCAATTTTCACCGCGGAGAAGGGTCAACCTCGACTGGGGCGCCGCTGCTGGCGGGTGTGAAAGAACTGCGTGCGGACGGGCCAAACACCATCGTTTTCGAGCTTGAGGGCGGTAACGCAGATTTCCCGGCCATCCTCAGTGACTACCGTTTTGCTATTCTACCGGCAGAGGGTGACAGTATTGACTGGCAATCCGGTATCGGTTGCGGAGCCTATCAGCTAAAGGATTTCCAGCCAGGGATTTCGGCGGATCTGGCCCGTCACGGGAACCACTGGAACCCTGATGTCGCGCATGTGGACGAATGGAAGCTTCTGGTGCTGCTGGATACGACCGCACGGATGGCGGCGCTATCGGCGGGGTCGGTCGACATTGCCGATAAGGTTGATCCCAAGACGGCCAAATTTGTCTCGCGTGATCCAAATGTTACGCTGCATTCGGTTGCCGGTACGCAGCACTACTCCTTCCCGATGCTGACCAATGCCGCGCCGTTTGACGACAACAATGTACGTCAGGCGATCAAATGGGGCATCGACCGGCAAGAGCTGGTGGACAAGATTCTGCTGGGTTACGGCGAGGTCGGCAATGATCATCCAATCGGGTCCGGTCAGAAGTATTTCAATGCTGAGCTTGAACAAAAGACTTTCGATCCAGACAAGGCAAAATACTATCTGAAACAGGCTGGTCTGGAGTCGCTGAATGTCGAACTCTCGTCCTCTGACGCTGCTTTCCCTGGCGCGGTGGACGCAGCGACGCTGATTTCGAACTCGGCCGCGAAATGCGGGATCAACGTTTCTGTCAAACGAGAGCCCAACGATGGCTATTGGTCCGAGGTCTGGACGAAGAAACCTTGGTGCGCCAGCTATTGGGCCGGACGACCGGTCGAGGATCTTATGTTTTCATTGGCGTTCCAATCCGGTGTCGCTTGGAATGAATCTCTCTGGTCGTATGAGAAATTCGACAAGATACTGGTTGAGGCTCGGGCTGAACTGGACACTGAAAAACGTCGCCAGATGTATGGCGAGATGCAGGATATTGTCGCCAATCAGGGCGGTGTCGCGATCCCGATGTTTGCGTCATACGTTTTTGCCACGCGCCCAAGCGTTGGCACGCCCGAAAAATTCGGCTCGAATCTGGATCTGGATGGAAGCAGCTTTATGGAGCGTTGGTGGAAAGCCGAATAACTCTGGTGAAATATGATGGCATCGCCGAAGATCAGAGGATGGCTCTTGCAGCCGTCCTTTGACGTCTTGGGAACAGGAAATCTATGAAACTTTTCATTGCGACACTGTCGACAGAAACGAACACGTTTTGCACGATGCCGACTGCGATGTCGGGTTTTGAGGACTACTTCCTGCGGCATGGTACGGCGACACAAGAGCCTCCAAACCTTATGACGGAGGCGCTTCGTCTGTGGCGCGATAAGGCCGAAACTCTGGGCTGGCAGGTTGTCGAAAGCCTGACCGCCATAGCCGAACCCGCCGGACCGACCACGCGCAGCTGTTATGACGCTTTTAGCGGCGAGATTCTGTCTGATCTGGCGGAGTGTGGCGGTGCAGATATCATCCTGTTGCAACTGCACGGCGCCATGGTGGCCGAGCATATAGAGGATTGCGAGGGCGATATTCTGGCTCGCGTCCGCGAACAGTGCCCGGAGGCAACGATCGGCGTTTCGCTGGACCTGCATTCTCATTTGACAAAGAAGATGCTGAACGCCAGCGATCTGATTGTGCATTTCAGAGAATACCCGCATGACGACGCAACAGCCTGCGCGGCCGAACTGTTTGATCTGGCAAAGCGGGCACATGCGGGTGAGATCACGCCAAAGATGGCGTTTTTTGATACCCGTATGATGAACCTATACCTGACCAAAGCTGGGGCGATGAAGGATTTTGTGGCCGAGATGGCCGCAGCTCAAACCAGACCCGGTGTGTTGTCGGTTTCATTGAGTCACGGTTTTCCCTGGGCAGATGTCGAAGATGTCGGCGCGCGGATGTTGGTAATAGCAGATGGCCAGGCAAAACTGGCCGCGCAACTGGCCGAGGAGTTGGGGCGGCGCTTCTTTGATTTGCGCAACGAGGTGACCACGCGGTATCTGCCAATCTCCGAAGCGCTTGATCAAATCGGTACACGCTCCGGTTTATGCGTTCTGGCGGACATGGGTGACAATTCAGGCGGGGGAGCGCCGGGCGACGCCACCCACTTGCTGAAAGCCATGCTGGCCCGTGGAATGACAAATTTTGCCAGCGGTTTGTTCTGGGATCCCGGAGTAGTGCGAATTTGTCGGGATGCGGGCATTGGAAGCAGATTGAAGCTTCGGCTTGGTGGAAAAACCGGTGTGGTTTCAGGGGATCCGATCGACCTGATTGCAAGGGTTATGAACATAGAGACAGGCCTGGGTCAGCATCTCGGCACTGGTCTTGAACCAATGGGCACCGTGGTCTGGCTCCGCTTGGATGGCGAGATTGACCTGCTCGTCAACGATCTGCGTGTTCAGGTTTACCATCCTGAAGCCTTCGAGAAGATCGGCATCCGGCTGGCCGAGAAATCGGTGGTGGCGGTGAAATCCTTGTTCCATTTCTATGGCCCATTCAGCCAAATTTCGGATCACATCCTGCAGGTTGCCAGCCCCGGAGGAACACAGCCTGCGTTCCACGACCTCGCGCTTACCAAACGAAAACTGCCGTTCTGGCCCTCGGTTGCGCAGCCATTCTTAGATGAAAGCCTTGTGGACGCCGGGTAGCGGTTTCAACCAATAGGTCTAGCGGTCCGAACCCAATCGCAAACATACACAGCATCCGGTGCTATGGCGTGGGATTGGAGCCACGCCAGATAAAACCCGTTTCGAACTATTCATGTCCTTTCCCCTCGCATCGCCTGTTCGGCTTGCTGAATCAAGCTTTGGCCGATTAGGTGTCAACCTCTGCGGGGCGTGATCTCCGTGATGCCAACACGCGGGGTCGAGCTTAAGGTTAGAGGATATCTGACGCTCTTCATCCGGCCAGAATGCTCCGTGCTTTAGAACGAGAACCAACTGGCCAAATGGACCCGGCATCGCCGAGGTTCTCGCGTGGTTGGGCACCCAAGGTTAGACGTTTCATCGCACGCTATCCTGAACCTGTTCCGTCGGGCTGCGTTGCATCGCTCCAATAAGATCCTTCTTTCCTGTCTATATGGAGTTTCAGCACATCCAAGGCTTGTGGAACGTCACCATCCCGGACGCACTGAAGCAACTCAATGTGCTCCCGATAGGATTTAGCCATGTGATCAGGGTGATGACCCAACCGGCTGCGCAACGCCGCCATTTTCAATGCAATCGTTTGATAGGCGTCATTCAGAAACCGATTGTCTGCGCAGTCGAAGAGGCATTGGTGAAATAGAGTATCCAGATAAAGGTATTCTGCATCATCCGCGGCCTCACGGGCCGCTGTCATCCGATCAACGCATTTTTCAAGCGCGGCATGAAGCGCCTGTGGGTTCGCCTGCATGGCCAAGGTCAAAGCGGTTGTTTCAAGGCACACACGTGCATCGCAAAGTTTTGCGAGTTCCTCGGGCTCCAGATTGAACACGAATGAGCCTCTTTGAGGTTCAACGACCAACAGACCTTCCATCTCAAGCCGGTTGATTGCCTCGCGCACAGGGGTGCGGCTGACCTCAAGATTCTTGGCGATTCGAGCCTCAGACAGTTGCTCACCCAGTTCGAACTCGCCTTTGATAATCCGCTCGCGCAGGTTTTCGGTCACCAATTCCGTCAATGATTTCGGTCTGTTGAATGGGCTCATGTCGCTCTCCTCAGTGCGACAGTAGCAGGCCTGTGTCTGGCATACAATGTGTTAGTGTTGACATATTAGCATACTGTATGCCAGTTTTGATTCTCACGAGGAGACGGCATTGGGAGGGGCGTCTTTGCAAACTCTGGAAACATGGATTGTTGCGTTGAACCGGGCGCTGGTGGCTTTGGCGCTGGCTACGGTTTTTGCAATCGTCTTCGCCAATGTGGTGGGGCGGTACGGTTTTGGTACCTCCCTTGCCTGGGTTGAAGAGGTCGCCAGACATTTGATGATCCTCGGCGCGTTTTGCGGGGCCGGTCTTGCCCTGCGCGAAGGTCGCTTGGTCGCGATCACTACAATTCCGGATTTGCTTCCCGACGCTCTGGCCCGACTGCTGCGCTGGGGCATCGTCTTCGTCATGTTCGCCTTCATGGCGACGATGCTGTGGCTTGGCGTCAAATTCGTTGAATTCGGCTGGAACAAGGAAACCATGTCCACCGGCATTTCGCGCGGCATCCCCTATCTCGCGATCCCGATCGGGTGCGCTTTGTTCCTGATCCAGTTGACCTTTTTCGCCAAACGTTTCGTAAGCCAAGAGTTTGAACACGGTCCCAGCGCCAAGGGCGATGAGGCAGAGATCTGAGCCGTGGCAAAAACCCTGATCATCCTGTTCTTCGCGACGCTGTTTCTGGGTGTTCCCGTAGCCTTCACGATGGGGATCGCCGGCCTGTCCGCGATTTTTATCGACGGTTCTTTGAACCCACTGGTCGCAACCCAACGCATGTTCGCCGGGATCGACAGTTTCCCGCTGATGGCGGTGCCTTTCTTTATTCTCGCGTCCGAGCTGATGACGGCCTGCGGGCTAACAAACGCATTGCTGCGCTTTGCCAACGCTCTGGTTGGGCATGTGCGAGGTGGCTTGGGGCATGTGAACATCCTTGTGTCGATGCTGTTTGCGGGGATCAGCGGCTCTGCTCTGGCAGATGCTGCAGGACCTTCTGCCATTGTGATGCGGATGATGCGCGAGGCGGGGTATGAGAAGAATTACGCCGGTGCCCTGTCCGCTGCGACGGCCACCATCGGCCCGATCATACCGCCCTCCATTCTGGCCGTGATTTTTGCGATCTCAACCAATGGAGTGACGGTCGCGGGACTGTTTCTGGCCGGAATTGTGCCTGGGGTTATGCTGGGCGTTGCGCTGGCCATCGCGAACCATATCGTGTCTACCCGCAACGGCTACCGCGGGCGCGAACATCGCGCCACCATGGTTGAGTTGCGCAGTGCAACTCTGGCGGCCATTCCGGCTCTGATCATGCCAGCAATCATTCTGGGCGGTATCCTGTTCGGTGTGTTCACTCCGACCGAGGCGGGCGCGGTGGCCTCAGCCTACGCTCTGTTCCTCGGTTTCATCCTGCGCGCCTTCACGGTCCGCGCTCTGTACGCCGCTTTTGTGCGGGCTGCGGTGGTGACGTCCTCGGTCTTCCTGATCGTGGCGATGGCGTCGATCTTTGCCTGGCTGCTGACCTACCTGCAAATTCCGCAGGAACTGGCGAAACTTATCACCCAGATCACCGACAACCGTCTGGGCATTCTGTTCATTCTGGCGGCTTTTGCCCTGATCCTCGGCTTCTTCATCGACACGCTGCCCGCGCTGATCATTCTGACGCCGATCCTCGGTCCCATTGCCTATTCCGCGGGGATCGACCCGCTGCAATTCGGGATGATGCTGGTGCTGAACCTGACCATCGGGATGATCACCCCTCCGGTTGGTCCGGTGCTGTTTGTGATCGCCACGGTCGGACAATTGAAAATCGAGCGCCTGTCAAAAGCGGTTCTACCGCTGCTGCTGGCTGAACTCGTCGTGCTGCTTCTGGTCATTCTTGTGCCGGGCGTCAGCACCTTCATCCCCAACTTCTTTGGATTTGCGAACTGACATGAAAGGGAGGAACCTCATGAAAACCATGTCGAAACTGATGACGGCAACAGCCGTTATTGCAATGACCGCCGCCAGTGCGGCCTCGGCTAAAGAGCTGAAATACGCACATTTTCAAGCCGCTGATCTGAGCTCGCCCAAACACGCCGCAGCGCTGGCGTTTGAAGCCTGCGTCGAGGGCAAAACCTCCGGTTCGATAGACGTTCAGATCTTCCCGGCATCGCAGCTGGGTGGCGGGTCCGAGATCATGGAAGGGCTGCAGCTGGGCACAGTTCAGATGGCGGCGATCCATGACGGCCCGATCTCGGCTGTCTACAAACCCTTCTCGGTTTTGGCGATGCCCTATCTGTTCGACGATCAGGCGATGGCCTGGGCAGTGATGGACGGTGAATTCGGTGACGCGCTGGCCGAAGACATGCGGGCGAAAACCGGCATCCGCAACTTTGGCGTAGCCGACAACGGGGTGCGCAATTTCACCAACAACGTGAAGCCCGTGGCCGAACCTGCCGATATGGAAGGCCTGAAAATGCGCGTAATGACCGCGCCGGTCTGGGTGACTCTGGTCGAAAGCCTCGGCGCATCGGCGACTCCCGTTCCGTGGCCGGAACTTCCCGGTGCACTGCAGCAGGGCGTTGTGGACGGTCAGGAAAACGGCGTGACGAATATCGTCAACGCGTCGCTCTACCAGCACCAGAAATACGTCTCGCTGGATGGCCATGTGTTCAGCTGGCACGCCTATCTGATGTCGGACATGTTCTTCGAAAGCCTGACGGATGACGAGAAGAAAGCCGTCGAACAATGCGTCGAGATCTCGAAAACGATCCACCGTGGCATGACCGCCGCGCAGGACGCGAATGCGACCGCGATCCTGTCGGAGAAAGGCATGGAAGTGGTTCCCGTCAGCCCAGAGCAGAAGGCCCTGTTCCGCGAAGCCGCGCAGCCTGCCGTGCGCGAGTACATCGTCGGTGAGATCGGCGAGGAGTGGCCCGATCGCCTCGACGCCGCTGTCGAAGCCTACAAGGCCCAATAACTCATGCCGAGAGACCGCCACATGAACCGCCAAACCATCGCTATTCTTGAACCCGGTTATGCCGCCTATGACACCGAGGCTTCGGTGTTGGCCGAGCAGGATGTTCAGATCGCGCCGGTTGCGCCGGAAACCGAGGCGGTCCCGGCCCTGCAGGCGCTGGATCCGGTTGCCATCCTTGTGCGGGAACGCATTGTGGATGCGGCTGTGATCGATGCCTGCCCGAACCTGAAAGTCGTCGTCCGCTATGGGGTGGGCGTCGACAACATCGACTTGGACTACGCGCAATCGCGAGGCATCTATGTTGCGAATGTACCAGACTATGGTGCGGAAACCGAAGTCAGCGAACATGCGCTGGCACTGTATCTTGCCGTGCAGAGGCGTATTCCGTCCCGAGATGCAGAAGTGCGGCAGGGTCAATGGGGGGTAGGGCAAGCGGCGTTGATCCCCAGCCGCGAAAACGCCACCCTTGGCCTGATTGGCTGCGGCAAGATCGGCCTGCAAGCGGCACGGAAGTTCCGGGCCCTGGGGTTCGCTTCGGTTCTGGTTTTCGACCCCTACCTTAGCGACGACGCAGCCCAAGCGGCGGATGTGCAAAAGGTGGATTTGATCAACCTCTGCAAGGCGTCCGACGTCATCAGTCTGCATGCTCCTCTCACGCCCGAAACACGGCATATTCTGAACGCTGAGCGTATCGCACAGATTAAGCCAACCTCGATCGTGATCAACGTGTCGCGCGGCGGATTGGTGGACGAAGCCGCGTTGGCTCAGGCCCTCCACCAAGGCCGCATTTTCGGGGCAGGGATCGACGTGTTCGAACAGGAACCGGTCGATCCGACCAACCCCCTTTTGCATAGCCCCAACACCATCGTCTCAGACCACGCTGCCTGGTACTCTGAACGCTCGGTTGCGGTGCTGCAGCGATGTGCTGCGCGTGAAGTCGCGAGAGTCCTTGAGGACGAGCAACCCGATCACTGGGTGAACAAATGGTAGATTTCGTCAGCACTTTGCGATCGGCGCAAATTGTCCCGGTGATCCGCCATAGCGACCCCGAAATCGCATTGACGACCGTCAAATCCTTATTCCCCAATCTTGCCCTGATGCCGACTGGCGGCGTGTCTCCTGACACTGCGCAATCCTATCTGAACGCCGGTGCGCTTTGCGTTGGCATGGGTGGAAATCTGCTGCCCGCCCAGGCGCTCGAGGCCGGTCACATCGACTTGGCTCGCGCACAAATCAACGCGGCTCTCACGGCTGCATCTTTTCAATCTTCCCAACGTAAGAGGATACTCTCATGAACACCCAAGAACTCGTTGCCGGGTTTCGCGACGTGGCCACCGCATCCGTCGCGGATGCCGTGGACAAGGTGTCCGGCAAGACCGGATTTCTGCCTGCCTCGATCAAGCCGCGCATCAATGAAAGGAAGATCGTCGGTCCAGCCGTGACAATCTTGGAAGGACCTACCGATGAATTCCTGCCACCGCAGCACGCGCTTGACGCCATCGATGAATCCGAGGCCGGTTCGGTCATCGTGATCTCGACCAATGGCACCACCGATGTGGCGCTGTGGGGTGGTCTGATGACCGCCGGAGCCGTTGCCAACAAACACGAAGGTGCCGTTCTGGACGGTGGCGTTAGGGATCTGGTCGAGATCAAGCGCGACTATGACTTCCCGGTTTATTCCCGCTGCGTTAACCCCGGCACCACTCTGGGTCGCGTTCGTACGCTGGCATCGAATGTAGAAGTCGACATGGGCGGTGTAATTGTCCACCCAGGCGACATCATCGTTGCAGATATCGACGGTGCGGTTGTGGTCCCTCGTGAACATGCAGAACCCATCTTGGAAATGGCACGCGAGATTGATGAGCGCGAAGCCGAACAAGCACGTCTGATCATCGAAAGCGGTTCGCTGCGCGAAGGTCTGGCGAAATACGGCCGTATTTAAAATGACAAACCGCCCCGCAGGTTGCTCGCAACAACCTGCGGGACACCAGACCTCAGCAAGGGAGGAATACATGCTGAAACGAATGCTCAACACGGTGGCCCTTACCGCCGTCCTGGCTACCCCGGCGCTCGCGAACGGGCCCGAGGTCGTCGCGGAATGGAACACTCTGCCCTATGCCGTCAAGGATGAAGCAACGAAATCCGCCTGGGAAGGCAGCGAGATTTACGGCAAAGCGTTGGTTCAAGGCGCCAAGGTCGACAGCCAGGGCAACATCTATGTGTCCACCGCCCGTTGGGGTGGGGCAGAGATCCCCTCGACCGTCTCCAAGCTGGTCAAGAACGGTGATACTTGGGAGCTCGAGGCGTTTCCGTCTGAAGAAATGAACAACATGTCCAACCCTGATGGTCTAAAGGCCGTGCTGGGTTTTGAGATCGACCGCAATGACGTGATGTGGATTCTCGATCAAGGCCACGTGGCAGGCCCTCCGTTCGAAGACGGCGACGCGAAGCTTGTGCTGTGGGATCTGAAAGAGAACAAGGAAATTCAGCGCTATGTTTTCACCGCGGAAGAGGCGGATCGTCAGTGTTCTTTCCTGAACGATCTGGCTGTCGATAACGACACCGGATTTGCCTATATCGCCGACAGCGGCATCTTCTGTGACCCGCTGCACGGTGGCTTGATTGTCTATGACAGCAACACCAATTCGGTGCGTCGTATTCTGGACCAGCACCGGTTCACCAATGATGAGCCGAATTTCTTCTTCAACATTGACGACCGTCCGGTGCTGAAGAATGGCGGCATGCGCACCGGTGCCGATGGTATCGCGCTGTCGGGCGACAAGGAAACACTCTACTGGACCAACCTGACGGGCAATCACCTGTATAGCCTAACGACCGAAGTGCTGCGAGACTTCGAAACCAATGAGACAGTCATCGAAAACGCGGTTGAGGTTGCTGCGGTGCTGCCTTCCAACACCGATGGGATGACGGCGGACAACGAAGGCAACATCTACATGACCGCGCTGTCGCTGGACGGGATCATGAAGTTCGATGAATCCACCCGTCAGGTCAGCCGTTTCGTCCACCACCCAGAAATGAACTGGCCGGATACGCTGGCCTGGGGTCCGGATGGCGAGATGTATGTGGTCTCGAACCACCTGCATATCTGGGTCGATGGCGACATGAACTTTGAAGACCCCGAAATCCCGAACTTCCGTATCTGGAAGATTCCGGGTGTTGGTCAAAGTTATACGGCCGAATGATCCTCCCAAACCCCTTGGTCAGCCCACCGGGGCTGGCCCTTTTTGCAAAGATGAGATGACCATGACCCCCGATATTTTGTGCCTTGGCGAGCCGATGCTGGAGTTCAACCAGCAGCCTGACGGGAACTACCTGCCGGGACATGGCGGTGACACCTCGAACTGCGCAATCGCCGCCGCGCGTCAGGGTGCGTCCGTCGGCTATGTGACGCATATCGGCGCGGATACGTTCGGCAATTCCTTTATGGACCTGTGGAAAGCCGAGGGCATCGACACCTCGACCGCGCGTCAGGTCGCGGATGCTCATACCGGGGTCTACTTTGTGACGCATGGCGCGAACGGGCATGAGTTTAGTTATTTCCGCGCAGGCTCGGCCAGTAGCCGGATGGAGCCAGATGATCTGCCAGTGGCGGCGTTGCAATCGGCGAAGATACTGCACGTTTCGGGGATCAGTCAGGCGATTTCGGATGTTGCTGCCGATACCGTGTTTCGGGCCATTCAGATTGTAAAGGACGGCGGAGGCCTCGTGTCCTACGACACCAATCTGCGCCTGAAGCTCTGGCCGATCGAACGCGCCCGTGCTGTGACGCACGCTGCAATGTCACAATGCGATATTGCCCTTCCTGGTCTGGATGACGCCGAGCAACTGACAGGCTTGTCCGACCCGGATGCCATCGCGGATTTCTACCTAAACCTCGGTGCAAAAATTGTCGCCCTGACGCTGGGGGCCGAAGGGACCCTGGTTGCGACACCAGACAAGCGCGAACGTGTCAAAGGCCGCCGGGTCGAAGCGGTGGATGCCACGGCCGCAGGCGACACATTTGACGGTGCTTTCCTGTCTCGTATTGTTGCGGGCGACGACCCATTTCAGGCCGCACGCTATGCCAACGCCGCTGCTGCGCTTTCGACCCAAGGGTACGGTGCGGTTGCCCCGATGCCTCGCAGCGACGCGGTCGAGGCGTTTCTTGCGGAAGGAGACTGATCCATGAAACACGCCGTTGTAATTGGCGGCACCCGCGGCATAGGCGCCGGTATCGCAGGGGAACTTCGCCGTAAGGGATGGCGCATCACCGCGACCGGTGTCGGAGCTGAAGAGGTTTCGGAATATGCTGCGCAGCACCCTGACGACGTCTGTGCGCAGTTGGATGTGCGGGATACTCAGGCCGTAGCCGCGTTCTTCGGTGGGATCGAGAAACTCGACGGGCTGGTCAATTGCGCAGGTATTCTGGCACGTGGCGCGGAGTATGAGATCGACGTTTTTGAGACAGTGATCGATATCAACCTAACTGGTACCATGCGCTGCTGTCTGGCCGCGCAACCCTTGTTGGCCGCGTCGGGTGGAGCCATCGTGAACACCGCGTCGATGCTCAGTTACTTTGGTGGGCCACTTGTTCCTGCTTATTCTGCCAGCAAAGGCGGCGTGGCGCAGTTGACTAAGGCTTTGGCCGGGAAATGGGCTGAAGATGGCGTGCGCGTCAATGCAGTTGCACCCGGATGGATCGAAACCGAAATGACCGAGGCCCTGCGCGCCGATCCGGCCCGCAACCAGCCTATTCTGGGTCGGACACCGCTGGACCGTTGGGGCAAACCATCCGAGGTTGGCGCACTGGCTGCTTGGCTACTGTCGGATGAGGCTGCTTTTGTGACCGGCGCTGTCTATCCTGTGGACGGCGGCTATTCTGCAATGTGAGGAGGGCAACTGATGCCAGTACAAGGAAACGACGACGATCCCAGGATGCCTTATCAACTGCCCTTCCCCAAGGATGCGCAGGATGAGATCGTCATCCCTGAAGCCGTCGCCAAAGACGAGAGGGTCTGGGTGCCGCAAACCGAAAACGTCTCGTTCCGACCGCTATGCTTGAACCGGTCCCAAGGGTACTGGATGAACCTGTTGCGGGTGCGGAAATCCGGGGTTCTGTCGAGGCATCGGCATCCGCAGCCCGTTCATGGTTTTGTTCTGAAAGGTCGATGGCACTATCTGGAACATGACTGGGTCGCGGAGGAAGGCGGCTATGTATTCGAACCGCCGGGCGAAACCCACACTCTGATCGTACCCGATGATGTCGACGAAATGATCACCTATTTCCAGGTCAACGGCGTGATGCTGTATGTTGACCCATGGGGCAAAACCATGGGGTATGAGGACGTCTTCACTAAAATCGACATGTGCCGTAAACATTATGAGGATGTTGGTTTAGGGGCGGACTATGTCGAGCAATTCATCAGGTAGACCGCTCAAACTGGCCCTGGTTGCCCATGACGCCAAGAAAGACCTGATGGTCGAATGGGCCCAGTCCCATGCTGACATCCTAAGTCAGGCGGAATTGTTCGCCACCGGAACCACCGGTGGCCGCCTCAGGGCCGCCTTGCCTGAGCTTAATGTCACCGCGCTGCATAGCGGGCCACTAGGCGGGGACCAGCAACTTGGGGCAATGATCTGCGAAGGCCGGCTGGACGGTTTGTTCTTTTTTATCGACCCAATGTCGCCGATGCCGCACGACGTGGATGTCAAAGCTCTGAGCCGTCTAGCGATCGTTTATGATCTACCCTTCGCAAGCAGCCCAAGCACAGCGGATTACGTTCTGAAAGGGCTGACCGGACCAAAGTAGCTTTAAGGCTTTGGATGATGCTACGTTCAGTCGGACCCGCAAGGTCAGGGTGTATTGATTTTCGTTGCGTTGCAGGATTCACGGCTTGGAATTCAGAGCGGTGGCATTAGCAGTTTTTTTTTGACTGAGCGACAAGCAGATGGCGTAGCGTCCCTCTTTTTCTCCAGCGCTGGCGCGGCAAACTACAGTCATCTATTGGCTATGAACCCTGACCCCAGGAAACGCGTTTCCCAGATCGAGTTCCGTCGAACGGCTCATTTCAGTGAATGAGTCTACAACGAAGCGCCCCAAGGGTTCATGTGCTGTCTTCTGGGTCCAAACCATTTCGCTTTCCCATTTCGGCAAATCCAATGGCGTTGGAAAGACGTCACACCCAGCGCGCCGCGCAACCGGAGTCAACGACGTTGGCACAGTTGCAATCAAGTCGGATTGAGCGACGATATCGGGTAGCAGAGCAAATTGGGCGCAGGTCAAAACCACTTGCCGAGCTTTTCCAAGCTTCTTTAGTGCCTTATCTACAAAACCGATTTTGTCATTGTTCAGTGTCATCAATGCATGACGAGCCTCTAGGAACGACTCAAGTGTCAAACCATCTCGGGTCAAAGGGTGATCGCGGCGGGCGATACATACAAAACTGTCCGGCACAATCGTCCGTCGATGAAACCGCGCAGGAAGCTGACCAAATGTACCAATGGCCAACGTCACTGTTTCGGCATCCAATTGATCAATCAGATCCGTTTTGTTCATCGGTACGAAGATCAGGCTAAGATTTGGTGCGTGTTCTGCAAAGTAAGTGACCATCGCAGGCGCCAAACGAAGAATTGCTAAATCCGAAGCTGCAACGGTGATTTGGCCTTGGGCGTGTTTGGGATCAAACTCGGTTTGCTCCAGCATTTCGGAAACGATCGTCAGCGCGCCTTGCACTTTTGGCGCCAATTCTTCCGCACGGCTGGTTGGCACCATTCCGCCCGGCCCCCTTTGAAAGAGTGGATCTTCGAACCTGGCGCGAAGCCGGTTCAGCGCGTTGCTCATGGAGGGCTGAGCAAGACCTATAGACGCCCCAGCGCGGCCGACATGTCGTTCGCGGTACATCGCATCGAAGGCTTTGAGGAGATTGAGGTCGAGAGAATTGATATTCATATGGTGAATTTATTGCATTCTATTTATCCATTTCAACAACTTCGTACTGCGCATTAAATATCCGATCAGAAGCAACAAACGCTCAGATTGCGGCGGGTCGAAAGCTCCAAGGGGCACAATGGTTGCCGGAGTATCTAACACCGGAGTTGGGCCTGGAAGTGTGATCCTCAACCAGCCAAACCAACCCAGAGCGGCGATCCGGTGCGAATGCCACTGAAGGAAAGAGGAGTTGAACTGTGACAACCGTTTTTGAAACCGCGCTAAAAGGCAAACATGTCGTCATCGTTGGCGGCGGTAGCGGTATGGGCAAGGCAACAGCTGAACTTGCAGCCAGTTTGGGCGCCAAGGTTACAATCTCAAGCCGCAACAAAGAGAAACTGACGGCCGTTGCGTCTGAAATTGAAGGTGACATTTCGGTCGCTTCCGTTGACACCACTGACGAAGCAGCTGTCAAAGCATGGGCTGCCAGCCTCGGCGAGGTCGATCATCTCGTCATCTCGGCATCCAGCGCTGCGCACGGCGCGTTTGCTGAACTGCCGACTGACGACCTGCGCGGCATGATTGAGGCCAAATTCATTGGCCCCTACGTGACCGCTCGCGAGGTTCTGCCGTATCTGGCCGACGGCGCATCAATCACGCTGTTTTCCGGCGTGCTGAGCCGCCGCCCATCGGCCGGCGCGACCGGTCTAGGTGCGGTGAACGCGGCTGTTGAGGCTTTGACCATGGGGCTCGCGCAAGAACTGGCGGGTAAGTCCCGCGTCAACTGCATCAGCCCCGGAATGGTTGCGACCGAAGCCTATGCAGGCATGCCAGAAGAGGCACGTGAAGGCATGTACGCACAGGTTGGTGGATCGCTCCCTGTTGGCCGCGTCGGCAGGGCCAGCGAAATCGCTCAAGCTGTCATCATGGCAATGACCAACGGTTTCCTGACAGGTTCTGTGCTGGATATCGATGGCGGGCATCTGATCAAAGCCTGACAGTCTTTGCGGGGGTGCTGGCTGCCCCCCTCTTCCTGTTCGGCTCTTGCGGAGCTTCACATGTCAAGTTCCCCGTGTTTCGATTCAATTGATTTGCGCGAGCCGGTCATCTCTACCAGAAAGCCCGCCACTATGGACGATCGTACCGATCAGCTTGGGGCTGTTGACAATTCGTCCGGCGCACCCGGTGAACGCGGCACTTTTTGATACCTCCGAGGCTTGGATTGGATCTGCAGCAGCCCCCCATGTTCAGTTGGCCGATCTACCCGAGCCGGGCTTTGACAAAACTGGTCGTACGCGCCTTTCGGTATGGCGAGGCGTCATCACCATCTGAAAAAAGATGCGGTTGATAACGCGGCCAACTCTCAGATGTTGGGGCGCCTCATACCCTTTCACCGATGAATAGATGCTGACGTATAGGATCGTTTGATCGCTCATGCCATGTTGGTCCACCACTGGCGTCACTGGATTGCTCTGTGGGTTTTCCTGTCACTCGTCCACAACACGAAACTCGCCGGAAGGCGCGTCAGTAGGTGGCTCTGCGAACTCGTTGGAAATCAGACCGCGGCGGATTAGTTCTCGAATGGCGGCCGCTCTGGAAGGTAATCTGTTTTCGAACCGCCAATCATCAATGGCTTTAAGCTCCTCGAGGTCGAGCATCAGTTGCAGTTTTTCTGTGCGCTTTGGTGGTCGATTTTGATCAGACACTGGTATGACCTCAGTAGCTTACGTCAGTTACTCCAAGCATGTATGGCATTGGGCCTGCGTGTCTACATCAATGTTGGCAAGTTGGGCTGGATACCCAGGATCATGAAGCGCTGCATGATGCGTCGGATACCTATAATAAGTATATGATTTTATTTGAAAAATATTTTTTCGCTTTTAGGTTTTACTCCACAAGCAACGAAACGGAGTGAAAATGATACAGCAAGTTTTGAAGTCTGAAGTTCAGGAAGAAACCAACGACACAGGTATCGACAAAAACGCATGGATCGCCAACGCGGTGACGGAAGTGCTGGCCGATACAATGGTTCTGATGGTGAAAACGCAAGGCACACATTGGAACGTCGTGGGCCCACTCTTCTTGCCGATCCATGAACTTACAGAGCGTCAGTATTGCGACCTGTTTGAAGCTGCGGATGATTTGGCCGAGCGTGTGCGCGCTCTAGGTCAGGTGGCCCCGATCTCGTTCACGGACATGGTTAGCCACGCCAAGCTGACCGAAGAAGAAACGGTCAAAAACGCAGAGGGTATGATCAACCAGTTGGTTGCGGACCACGAAGCGATTGCCCGGAACCTGCGTGAGACTGCCGCGACCGCTGCCCGTTATGGCGATGGGGCTACAGAGGATTTGATGAACGCTAGGATGGCGAAGCATGAGGAAGCGGTCTGGATGCTCAAGGCAATTGTTGCGGCCTAATTGGCAGCTCCCATTGATATGAACCAAAGTTTGAGACGAAAGGAAAATTTGATGACACGCGTCGGGTACGAGAAAAAGGCGCAGCTGCAACTGGATAGCTGGAATGCTCAAATTGATGTTCTCGAAGCCAAGCTGAAGGTGGCCGAAGCGGACGCCAAACTCGAGCTCGAGGAGCAGCTCAGTAAGCTCTACAAGGCAAGGTCTGACGCAGAGGCTCAACTGAATGACTTGAAGTCGACCAGCGACGAGGCCTGGGAAGACGTCAAAGAGGGCTACGAGGCTGCATGGGGCGATATGCAGAGTGCTTTGAAAGAAGCGGCGGACCGGTTCGCATAAAGCTGAGTTTGTGAACAATGCTCGTGTCGTGAATGGGGACCGGAATGCAAACACCTAGAGAATTAGTGAGGTACTTTCGCGGGTTCCTAACCATCCCTGCTGCCATAAGCCTCTCAGGGCTTTTGGTGGCTGGGATTGTCTTCAGGACGGAGCAAGCGCTCATAAATTGGGGTTGGTTCACTTCTGATTGGCTCAGTGTTTCCAATCACACTGCGAGCGATGTTCTCAGCGCAATCTCGGCAGCATCCATGTCCGCGTTGGTCATGGTCTATTCCATTGTTCTGCTGGTTTACACTTTGGCGGCAGGATCTATTGGACCCAGGCTCTTGCAGCGTTTTGGCGAAGACAGGGTAAATCAGATTGCAGTTGGCTCACTTGGAGCAACGTTCTTATACAGCTTGATGATCCTGTGGCTGATACGCGATGACACATTCGTTAATTTGGCCGTTGCGATTGGTATGATCTATTCGATCACCTCAGTTCTACTACTGCTTCTTTTCGTTCACACAGTATCGACGCGCGTAACCATTGATCAGGAGGCGGCGCGGATTTCTGAGGCCTTGGATCGCCAAGTGAGCGCCGCAATCGAAAACAGTGCAGATATTCCATCTTCAAAGGCAGTCCCTGAGGAGGGAGACAAGCGCCAAGTCTTGGCTTCGGGCACTGGATATGTGAATTCGATCAATACCGAAGGTCTGGTGAGTGCGGCCAAGGAAGCCGGAGCAGTCGTCGTTTTTGATGTGCAGCCAGGAGACTTTATGGTTCCATCGGACACTTTGGCCTATGTTTATGGTGATAGTGACGAAAGCCTCGATCATCTGGTGCAAGCGGCAGCTCCGTTAATCCCCGCGCGAGATCCTAACGGAGATATCCGCTTTTCTGTTCATCTTCTCGTTGAAATCGCACTTCGGGCTCTGTCGCCAGGTGTCAACGACACGTTCACCGCAATAGTCTGCATCGACCGTCTATCGGCGTCTCTGGCTCGAGCGTGGTCGTCAAAGCTCTGCACGGGCGTGTATCGGGATGACGCCGGAACCGTGCGGGTGGTTTACCCGTCGATCACGGCAGAGTCTTTGTTTCGCGACTCAATGCCGGCACTGAGACGCGCAGCCAGGGGCAATGGGCTCGTAACGGCCGCCCTTATTCGAGCTCAGGTGCGCATCGCGGAGGCAGCTCCGTTTGAAGATGTTCGTATGGTTGCAGATGAACTGGCCGCGGTCAGAGATGAAACACGAGAAAGCGATATGCTAAAGCGCGATATTGAAAAGTTTTGCGGCCAAGTCGAAACCGCACTTGAACGAATTTAGCTAGCTGTCCTGAACTCGAGTCAAAGTATCTCAGCCCTACGAAGACAGGTCACTTAGGTGCCAGTTATCCGTCCGAATAAAGCTTGGACCATAAAACGTGAACTTGTCACACGTCAGCGGGATAGTTCCAGGGCATCAGGCTGGCGATGTTTGCCTGTTTGTGACCGCTTGCAATAGCGATCAGCATTCGGGCGAGCTAGGCGGGGCGGTCCACGCCATTGAGTTTGTAGGTTTCGTTCATTGAGGCGAGGAATGCCCAATTTTGAACTCCGGTCTTGTGTCTAGCGAACAACGCGTTTGTCCTGATCAGGGCTATTAAACGGATTGTCCATTTGACGCTGTTGAAATCCAGTTTCAATCAATCATCGTGGAGGAAGACGATCAGTCCGTCCTAGTGCTTGGCAGTATGGCTCAGAGTCTCGCCGATGGGCAACTTAGCGGAGGCGCGGGTGCGTTGTTTATGCAGCAGCGACATATGAGTCCAACCGACTGTGCGCTCAGATCACTCTAGCGAAACCCACAAGACTTTTGCGTCCTCTTTGCTGGTTGAAATGCAGCCGTGACCCATTCCGCTATCGTAGTACAAGGAATCCCCGGCCTTCATGGTCAATGGGCGATAGTGTTCCGAAATAAAGGTTAGCTCACCGCTGATCACATACATAAATTCTTCACCCGAATGTCTGATCCAGTTCTCGAATTCAGACACATCACGGGCTTTGATCGTCGCGATATAAGGCAGCATTCGCTTGCTGGTGAGTTCAGAGCAGAGCAACTCGTGCAGATATGTCGGTGTGTCCTTCATCTCGCCCTGGCCTTTTGGAGTGTAATCGCGGCGGCCCGAAATACCGCTTTGGCCTGATTGCAGGAACAGCTGCGGGGTGCTCATTTCCAGCGCTTGAGTCAGCCTGCGAACAATATCGAAGCTGGGTCGCGTCTGGTTGTTTTCGATCTTGGAAAGTGTCGAGCGACCGATTCCCGCCGCCCGTCCGGCTTCCTCCAACGTCCACCCTTTTGCACGGCGCGCATCCCGGATTGAACGCCCCAAAGCAGCGCCTTCGTCCTGTTCATCCGGCCCGACGGCGTCGTTCAAGCTGTCATCGACCATAGAAATCTCCCTGATTTTCCGCAGGTTACAGATTTCCCCATCCTTACACAACTTCACAAGTACGAGATATATGTTGCCTTGAGTATCCGATTTCCACTATAGGAAACAAAATTTCGTACTTGGGATTCGAGTATGGAGGAGGGAACCTTGTTTACAAAATCGCTCAAAGATGCAGATCCGATTATTGCTGCTTCCATTGCACGTGAAGGCAAGCGCCAAGCAGAACAGATCGAGCTTATCGCGTCCGAGAATATCGTCTCGCAGGCTGTGATCGACGCGCAAGGTTCTGTGCTCACGAACAAGTACGCTGAGGGCTATCCCGGTCGCCGCTACTACGGCGGGTGCGAATATGTGGATGAGGTTGAGGTTGAAGCGATCGAACGATTGAAGACGTTGTTCGGCTGTGAGTTCGCCAACGTTCAGCCACACTCTGGCGCGCAGGCAAACGGAGCGGTGAAGCTTGCGCTGCTCAGCCCCGGTGACACGATCCTTGGCATGTCGCTTGATGCCGGTGGTCACCTGACGCACGGTGCCAAGCCTGCGCAGTCGGGCAAGTGGTTTCACCCGGTTCAATATGGTCTGACGGACGAGGGGCTCATCGACTATGACCAAGTCGAAGCGTTGGCCAGGTCTGAAAAGCCAAAGCTGATCATCGCGGGCGCATCGGCCTATTCGCAAAAGATCGATTTCGCTCGGTTCCGTGCGATCGCGGATGAGGTTGGTGCCTGGCTGCTGGCCGACATGGCGCATATCGCGGGTCTGGTTGCGACCGGGCTGCACCCCTCGCCAATTGGTCACGCGCATGTGGTCACCTCGACGACCCACAAGACCCTGCGCGGTCCGCGCGGCGGGATTATTTTGACGAATGACGAGGCGTTGGCGAAAAAGATCAACTCTGCTGTGTTCCCCGGACTTCAGGGCGGCCCCTTGATGCACGTGATCGCAGGTAAGGCCGTCGCTTTTGGCGAAGCGTTGAAGCCAGAGTTCAAGGAATACATGCAGCGCGTCGTCGACAGCGCCACCGCTTTGGCCAACGTCATGATGGCGCGTGGCTGTGATATCGTTTCGGGCGGCACAGAAAACCACCTTATGCTGGTTGATCTGCGGCCGCTTGGCGTTACCGGCAAAGATGCAGAAGCTGCGCTCGAGCGCGCCGGATTCACATGCAACAAGAACAGCGTTCCGGGTGATCCGGAAAAGCCGACGATCACAAGCGGTATCCGGCTGGGAACAGCCGCTGGATGTAGCCGCGGGTTTGGGCCTGAAGAGTTCACTCAGATCGGCCATTTGATCGGTGATGTTCTCGATGCGCTACGTGAGTCTCCTGAAGGCGATGCAACCATCGAAGCCGAGACCCGCGCAAAAGTCCGCGCCCTCTGCGACAACTATCCAATCTACTGAAAGAACACCCAATGAGCATTTACGATCTCATCGTCATCGGGGGCGGCCCTGGCGGTTATGTTGCTGCGATCCGCGCGGCTCAACTGGGTATGAAAGTGGCTTGCGTGGAAGGGCGTGGGGCGCTGGGCGGAACCTGTTTGAATGTTGGGTGCATCCCCTCCAAAGCGTTGCTGACCTCCTCGGCCAAATATGCCGAGCTTGCACATCTCTCCTCCCATGGCATTGCCGTCGAGGGGGCCAGCATCGACGTGCCGTCAATGATGGGGCGCAAGGACAAGATCGTTGGCGATCTGACCAAGGGCATCGGTTTTCTGTTCAAAAAGAACGGCGTTGAGCTGATCGAAGGCTGGGCCCGCATTCCGGCGGACGGGCAAGTGCAGGTTGGCGACGATATCTATGAGGCCAAGAATATCCTGATCGCCACAGGGTCTGAACCGACACCGCTGAACGGTATCGAGATCGATGAGAAGGATGTTCTCAGTTCTACCGGTGCATTGTCGCTGGACACGGTGCCGGATCATCTGGTTGTCGTCGGGGCAGGTGTGATCGGGCTTGAGTTGGGTCAGGTTTGGGCGCGTCTTGGGGCCAAAGTCACAGTAGTTGAATATCTGGACCGCGTTCTGCCCGGTATTGACGGTGAGATTGCGAAACTGGCGCAGCGCGCGCTCAGCAAACGCGGCCTGAAGTTCCAGTTGGGACGTGCGCTGAAGGCCATTGAAAAGTCTGAAACCGGATTGACGCTTACTCTGGACCGGGTCGGCAAAGACAAGGAAGAGGTGATCGAAGCCGACAAGGTTCTGATCGCCGTCGGACGCCGACCCGTCACGCGCGGGTTGGGGCTGGAAGAACTGGGGATAGCTCTTGACCCGCGCGGCTTTGTCCAAGTGGACAACAGCTTCCGCACATCGGTTCCCGGCATCTATGCGATCGGGGACTGCGTCCCCGGACCGATGCTGGCCCATAAGGCCGAAGAAGACGGCGTTGCCTGCGTTGAGATGTTGGCGGGGCTGGGCGGCCATGTCGACTACAACACCGTACCGGGTGTCGTTTACACCGACCCTGAGGTCGCCTCGGTCGGTGTGACTGAAGAGGCGCTGAAAGAAGCCGGTGCCGAATACGCGGTCGGCAAATTCGCGTTCATGGCCAACTCGCGCGCACGGTCGACAGGAGAAACCGACGGCGCGGTCAAGGTTTTGGCTGAACCGAACGGCAAAATACTAGGCGCGCATATTTGCGGTGCGCATGGCGGTGATCTGATCGCGGAACTCGTTCTGGCGATGACCAAAGGTGCCACCGTCGCCGAAGTCGCCTCCACCTGTCATGCACATCCAGCTATGGGCGAGGCGGTCAAAGAAGCCTGCCTCGACGCCATGGGTCGCGCGATCCACGCGTAAGAAGGAGCCGCCAGATGACCATCCAGCTTCGCCCCCGCCACCCCGAAAAAGCCAAGAAGGCAGATAGTGTCATTCCCCGCAAGCCCAAGTGGATTCGCAAGAAAAAGGGCGACAGCACCGAGTACTATGAAACCCGCCGCTTGATGCGCGAGCATAACCTGGCGACGGTTTGCGAAGAGGCCGCCTGTCCCAATATCGGCGAGTGCTGGTCCAAGCGCCACGCCACCATGATGATCATGGGCGAGGTTTGCACGCGTGGCTGTTCCTTCTGCAACGTGGCCACCGGTCGACCGGATGCATTGGATGTGTTCGAACCGGGCCGTGTCGCGGCGGCCGTCAAGAAGCTGGGGCTTCGTCATGTGGTGATCACATCGGTTGACCGCGATGACTTGGATGACGGCGGCGCCGAACATATCGCGCAGACCATCCGAGCGGTGCGGCACCAAAACCCTGAAACCACCGTCGAAGTTCTAACTCCGGACTTCTTGGGAAAAGGGCCTGCCGCAGATCTGGTATTTGAAGCAGCGCCGGACGTTTTCAACCACAATCTGGAAACTGTGCCGCATCTTTACCCAACGGTTCGTCCCGGCGCGCGGTACTATACGTCTTTGCGCCTGTTGGACGATGCCAAGCGCGCAAACCCTGAGATCTTTACGAAATCCGGCCTGATGGTCGGCCTTGGCGAAAGCCTCAGTGACGTCCGCCAAGTGATGGATGACCTGCGCGCCGCAAATGTCGATTTCCTGACAGTCGGGCAATACCTGCAACCGACCCCGAAACATCACCCGATCGACCGGTTCTGGTCACCGGAAGAGTTCGCCCAGCTGGAGCAGATCGCGCGCTCCAAGGGCTTTCTACACGTGTCGGCCACCCCGCTGACCCGTTCGTCGTTCCATGCGGACGAAGACTTTGCCGCCCTCAAGCAAGCTCGCCAACGAGCAATTGCTGCCGGGGCATAACCAGACGCACTAGGGAGGAATACCATGGAAGCGTTAAATTCAATCGTAGGGGCCATCAATGGCGTCGTGTGGGGGCCGCTGATGCTGGTGCTCATCCTTGGCGTTGGCTTCTTCCTGCAGGTCGGGCTGAAATTCATGCCGATTCTGCGCATTGGCACGGGCTTCAGCCTGTTGTTCAAAGGCCGGGAAGGTCAGGGCGAAGGGCAGATCAGCCCATTCAACGCGCTGATGACCTCGCTGTCGGCAACCATCGGTACAGGTAACATCGCTGGTGTGGCCACTGCTGTCTTCCTGGGCGGTCCAGGCGCCTTGTTCTGGATGTGGATGACCGCCCTGGTGGGCATGGCCACCAAATACGCCGAAGCTGTCTGCGCCGTGAAATATCGTGAAAAAGACGAGTTGGGTAACTATGTCGGCGGCCCGATGTACTACATCAAGAATGGACTCGGCGCAAAATGGGCTTGGCTGGGTGTAGCATTCGCCCTGTTCGGCGCGATCGCCGCCTTCGGCATCGGCAACGGCGTACAGGCAAACGGTGTGGCACAGGTTCTTGAAGCGAACTTTGGTCTGAACACCTCGGTCACTGGCGTTGTTCTGATGGTTCTGACTGCAGCTGTCATCCTGGGCGGTATCACTCGCATTGGTGCGGTTGCCGGTAAGCTGGTTCCGTTTATGGCCGTTGCTTATATCATCGCGGGCCTGCTGGTTCTGCTGATCAACATCGGCAACATCGGACATGCGCTGTCGCTGGTCTTCACCTACGCGTTCACTCCGTCCGCCGCAGAAGGTGGTTTCGCGGGTGCAGCCGTTTGGGCCGCCATCCGCTTTGGTGTGGCACGTGGTGTGTTCTCGAACGAAGCCGGTCTGGGTTCCGCCCCAATTGCGCACGCCGCTGCCGAGACCAAAGGTCCGGTAAACCAGGGCCTGATAGCGATGCTGGGTACGTTCATAGACACCATCATCGTCTGCTCGATCACAGGTCTGGCAATCATCGCGTCGGGAGCTTGGACATCGGGTGAATCCGGTGCGGCTCTGACCAGCCACGCGTTTGAACTGTCGCTACCAGGTATCGGTGGGTATCTGATCGCCATCGCTCTGTCGATCTTTGCCTTCACCACCATCCTTGGCTGGTCCTTCTATGGCGAAAAATGCGTCGAGTTCCTACTGGGTGTGAAATCCCTGATGCCCTACCGCGTTCTGTGGATCGTCATGATCTACTTCGGCGCAACCGCAGATCTGGGCTTCATCTGGCTGCTGGCAGACACGTTGAACGCCATGATGGCTATTCCGAACCTGATCGCCCTGGCCCTGTTGAGCCCGATCGTCTTCAAACTGACGAAAGAGTTCTTCGCCTCGGGCGGCCAGTCAGAAGAGCCGGAGGCAAAACCTGCCGAATAAGTTCGGCCCGACCAAAACGGGGGGCCAACCCGGCCCCCCGCCTTTGAAATAGAATTCCATATCTCGAGGAGAGACGTGATGGCCACGAAAATCCTGCTGCCCATTGATCATACCGATGACCGTTCCTGGAAATTGGCTCTGCCGGTCGCTTTGGAACAGGCGAAATTCTACGGTGCCGAACTGCATGCAGTTGCCGTCATCCCCGAGATTATCCAACTTCCGAACCTGCCCGCGAACTATGGCGCTGGAGCAAAGGATCATGTCCGCAACGCGGTTCAGGCCATTCTGGACCACGGTGATGCCTCTGATGTTGCGATCCATATTGAAGAAGGCAGCGTTTACCGTGAAATCCTGAAACTCGCCTATAAAGAGGGGTTTGATCTGATCGTCATGGCCTCCACCAAGGGCGACTTCCCGAACTATGAAATTGGTCCGAACCTGGCACGGGTGGTGCGGAATGCGCACTGCACAGTGACGGTCGTTCGCGACCAATCCCGCTGATTGAAAGGTTAGAAAAATGACTTCACCGAATCGCACTCCACTTTACTCTCTTCATGTTGAGTTGGGTGGAAAGATGGTTGATTTTGCGGGCTGGGAGATGCCTGTTCAGTATCCGTTGGGGATTATGGGGGAGC
>NZ_JBQFPT010000020.1:0-42657 GCF_056536505.1 Ruegeria sp. CL3
GCGCTGCCGCAGTTGCAGGAGCACATTGCTACCTTCGAGGAGTTTCCTCCGATCCCCCCAGGAACGCCGGACCCCTACGAACCACCCACTGACTGAAGGGCGGCTTTGCCCCGCATTTTCCGAATTGCCGTCGTTCCCTGCAACTTAACTGAACATCTACTTTGCAGACATTTGCCGACTTTGCCAGTCACCTATTGAGGTAACCCTGCCTTCAACCAACCTTCACGCCAGTTGTTTGCGGAGGCTGGAACAGTGAAGATTGGTATCTGGGTTTCCTGTGAAGCGGCAGTCAAGCCCGGGCGCAAAATCTGCAGGTCTTTAACCGCTTTGCGAGCGGCTTCTTCATCAGTCAGGTGCCCTAGAGAAGCGATCAGCATGAGATGACTCATGACGAAGCTGGATCGCACTGACAAAGCATCCCGGCAAGCTCCAGCCGCTTCCTCATATCGCTCAAGCTGAAAGAGTGCGCTTGCCTGAGCAAGGTAGGCGGCGTGGCGCAACGGATCATGTGGGCTAAGGTCGACAGATTGAACCGCGTGTTTCAGAGCCTCCTCCGGCCTATCAAGCAGGCATAGGTTAATGGATGCTAGCATGTGAACTGTTGCAGCGTTTGGATTTTGCTTGAGCGCTTGTTTGAAAACGTCCCGCGCACGCGGCAGGTCTCGCGCGAGCATTGAGATGGAATGCGCCGCATACGCCATTGCGATCCCGTCTGCACGATCGCTCATGAGGACCCGTTCAGCGGCCGTGACAGCTTCCTTTGGCCCGTCACCAATAGGTTCAAGTCCTTGAACCATTCGTTGAATATGCAACCAAGCCAAAAGCCCGGATGCGGACGTATAGTCTGGATCACGATCCAATGCGAGTGTTGTTAGTTGTATGGCCTTGCGGTTGTCTTCGTCCGTCAAAAGATGGAAGTGCGATTGCGCCCGAAGGTACAGTTCGTAAGCTTCCAAATTGTCCGTTGGTTTCGCTCGTGCTCGGTTTGTTTCAGCGTGTCTCAGCGATGGCTCAATCGCTGTCACGACCTCAACGGTGACTTTGTCTTGAAGGTCAAAAATATCATCAAGCACACCGTCAAATCGATCTGCCCAAAGATGGCTGCCGTTTTCTGCATCAATCAACTGCCCTGTAATGCGGACGCGCTGACCTGCACGTCTGACCGAGCCCTCCAGAACATACCGCACCCCAAGAGTGCGCCCGACTTCGCGTATATCTGTGCTTTTACCTTTGAACGTGAATGACGAGTTTCGGGCCAACACCATCAGCCAGCGGAAACGAGACAGCTCTGTGATGATGTCCTCGGTAATGCCGTCTGCAAAAAACTCCTGTTCGGGGTCACCGGACATATTGTCGAACGGAAGTACGGCAATTCCGGGTCTGACATCTGTTGTTGTGGAAAGAATGGCCGAAGTGCCTTTGGGCCAGTGCCAAACACCGATGCGGCGTGTGATGTTCTTCAGCTCTGTTTGCTCACCGCCTTCAAAGTGAGATGCATCGCCGCGGTCCAAACTGTTATGCGAGGTGTCTGAGATCAGAACCTGATCCGGCTCGGCCAGCGCTTCGAGACGAGAGGCGACATTGATTCCGTCACCAAAAATGTCATCACCATCCGTGACGACCTCGCCGGTATGAATGCCAATTCGAAGTCTGATACCTTCAGGTTTCTGAGCTGACTGTATTGCGATTGCGCAATCTGCGGCATCTGATGTGGATTTGAACTCGGCAATCCAACCATCGCCCATGCTTTTGATCAGCGTTCCATCATGGTCTTCCAGCAGACACTGAAGCGTTTCTTCACGGAATGATCTGAGCGCTGCAATCGTACCTTCCCGGTCGCGATCCATCAGTGCAGAGTAGCCAACGATATCAGCTGCAAGCACTGTGGTAAGCCTTCTGTCCATTCGTTAACCCCCGTTTCTAGGAACTTAACGCGACGCTCAGGTTCTGTCAGCCCGACAAGGTCACCTTGGGGCTCAGTGGCGACCTCGGTGACAGCGCGGCATCCTGTTATGCCCTATCTAGTCAACTTCGGGTCTTCGTTGTGGGCGTGCATAGCGGATCGGAGGATCAGTTGTGGAAACACAAAACTCACTTGCCATTCGTGCTCTTCGTTCGTCTTGGAAAAAGGGACGCATCGTCGGTCAGAAACGACCTTTGAAACCTAAACACGTCTGGGCAATTCGAGTAAGATTAGAACTCGCAACGAACTATCGCGGCTCGCCTCTCTTTAAAATGGCCATCGCCAGCGAGTTGTGCGGCTGTGACGTGGTGAAGATGAAAGTCGTTGACATCATGGCGTCAGGTTAGATCAACGAGCTGTTTTCGGTGCTACAAAGCAAAACTTAGCAACCGGTCCGCTTAGAGATTTCTGAAGCAATTCAGATCTTAGTCGAGAGTTGGATGGAAGGCGAACTGATGGTCGGGTCTGAATACCTTTGGATAGGGCGTTTCCATGAGTCTATACACATTTCAAAGCGCCAGTATACGCTGACCGTGAGCGCTTGCGCGGCTGCCTTTGCTGCACCTTTCGGCTTGAGTTCACGCCAATGACTGGGAGACGTATGTCAGAGGAACGAACACTTCACTCCCGGTGCCTCGATTCGAACAACGCTTCACCTCATTCATAGTGTGCCTCCAGGCTGCGAGAAATGGTGATGCGTGATCCTTGGCTGGTAAATGTTCTTTCAAAACTTGATTGATCAAGGACAACTGGTGCGCGTGGCGAGCAGGAGGGTCCGAACCGAACGGAGATACTTCGCCTTTTTGACCGAGAGAGCTTCGAAATACGCCGCTTAAAAGAAAGTTTGGGAATGGCTGGGTTCCCTGTCCGAAGCCGCACCGTGACAAGGACGAAAACCTAATGAAGGGCAACTTCCGCGGCCCATTAGCTAGGAACAGCCCAAAGCTGTCGTTGATACATTAGTCCTATTGCTGCGCTGCGGTCCGTCAGAGAAGACATTTGCCGCAGGCGCAATATTGCGAACTGATTTAGAGTGCGAAGCGCACTTTCTGCTGTAGTACTGGCGGATCTTACAGTTGAGGTGCCTGATCAATTACCCAACTGCAGAACTTTCTTGTGTCTTCTCTGTCTGCAGCAGCGTTGATTAAATAGAAATAGTCGCGTTCGATTTCCAAGAATCCTTCTAACTTTATCAAAGTTCCGTCAGCGAGATATGGGTCGACCAATGGGTTTCCCGCCAAAGCGATACCTTGTCCCGCGATCGCGGCCTGCAGCATGTTGATATAGGTATTCATAGCCACGCCGCTGGAGTCCGCTGACAGCACCAAATCGTTGGCTTTAAACCAATGTGGCCAACGCGCCCCAGCCCGATAGATACCAGACAGGTAAAGCAAATTCTCCTTCATCAGATCCATGGGTTCTGACAGAGCAGTACTGGGAGAGTATTTTGGGCTCATCACTGGAAAAATGCGCTCGCGCAACAGCGGAATTACGTTGTCTCCGGTTGGCTTTTCCTTGGAATAACGGATCGCAACATCGACGTTTTCCGCGGCAAGGTCCAGCTTACGATCAGTGACTACAAGGTTCAGTTCAACCTCCGGGAACTGATTGCTGAAATCCACCATACGCGGCATGAGCCAGTAGGTCGCAAAGGCAGTCGTCGTGGTTACTGTCAGTGGGGTATCACCTGATGTCTTTGAGACATTCAGGACGGCGTTCGCAATTTGGTGCAAAGCCGGAACCACTTCAGCCTCCAGCATCCTGCCCGCCAGGGTCAAAGATACTTTTCTGTGGTCCCTGACAAACAGCGTCGTACCAAGCGCTTGTTCAAGCTCGGCAATCTGGCGGCTAACCGACACGCGCGTGACACCCAGCTCTTCTGCCGAACGTGTAAAGTTGGAATTTCTGCATGCCGCTTCAAAGGTAATCAGATGCGGCAGCTTTGTAAGAGTTTTGCGGAGATTTACCATAACACAATGGTTAACATTGTGGATGGTATTTTGGAACTTCACAACTGCGATCAGATCACAAAAAATTACCCCAAGAGAAGAAACCGGCCGAACAGGCCCTCGTAAATTTCAGGGAGGTAAACATGCCAAACTTCTCCAATCTTGCGCGTACCGCCGCGATGACAACCGTGCTTGGACTTCCGGCATTTGCGGCCGATCAGCCCGGCGCAGGTGTTGATGTCTCGCCAATTAAGGGATCGCCCGCCAACGCATGGTTTCAGCATATGGTCGTGCAACAGGGTTTGGAGGCTTTGGGCTACAACGTCGAAGAAACCTTGGAAGCAGATTTCCCGGCTGTGCATCTGGCTGTCGCGTCTGGTGACGCCGACTACACCTTCAATCACTGGAAACCCCTCCATAACGACTTTTTTGACAAGTCCGGCGGCGAAAGCACAATGACGCGTGTAAAGGCCGGGATTACCGGGGCGGGCCAAGGGTTCTTTATCGACAAGAAGACCGCCGAAGCGAACGGCATAACCAGCGTTCAACAGTTTTCCGATCCTGCCGTTGCTGCCCTGTTTGATGCAGATGGCGATGGTCGTGCCAACCTGTCCGGATGCAATCCCGGTTGGGGATGTGAAATCGCAATCGAGGATCATCTGGACAATTTGAACCTGCGCGAAACCGTTCAACATGATCAGGGTAGTTATTTTGCGATCATGGCTGACACCATTACGCGATACAACGAAGGTGGCGCCATCCTGTATTACACATGGACGCCAAACTGGATCAGCGACGTCCTGATCCCCGGTGAAGACGTGGTGCAGATCGGTGTTCAAAGCGACGGCGAGATGGACGCAGGCTTTGCTGTGAACGACGTCTATATCGTTGCGAACAATGAATTCCTTGAAGAGAACCCCGCCGCTGCCAAGTTCTTTGAACTGGTCGACATCCCGATCAGCGCCGTCAACGCGGCGCAAGTGAAACTGCGCGACGGGGAAAACACGCTGGAAGACTTCCAGCGCCACGCCGCTGATTGGATCGCCGAAAACCAAGCACAATTCGACGGTTGGGTGGCCGAGGCCGCCGCCGCCGCAAACTAACTCTCCCCGAAGACTTTGGGGCGGCTTATCCGGCCGCTCCGGATTTTTGAAGGAACAAGATAATGGCTGATGCACAGATCGAATGTCGTGACCTCTGGAAAATCTACGGCAACCGCTCGGACGAAGCCATGAAGGCGGTCCTGGCTGAGGGGCTGTCGAAAGAGGACGTAAGAGACAGATTTGGCTGCGTTCTTGGCGTTCGGGATGCGAGTTTCAGCGTCCGGAAGGGCGAGATTTTCTGCATCATGGGACTGTCCGGGTCAGGCAAGTCCACCCTTGTGCGCCACGTCAACAGGTTGATTGAACCGACGTCTGGCCAAATTCATGTGGCCGGTCAGCGTGTGGACACGATGGGCGAAGAAGAACTTCGCCAATTGCGAGCCGAAACGATTGGCATGGTCTTTCAGCATATGGCGCTGTGGCCGCATCGAACCTTGGGCGAAAATGTCGGATTCGGGCTCGAAGTTCGCGGCATTGATTTGCCAACACGGCGAGAGGCGGCAGTCAAGGCGCTCGAAGCCATGGATCTAGGCGGTTGGATTGATCACTACCCCGATCAGCTTTCGGGCGGCATGCAGCAACGTGTCGGTCTCGCCCGCGCATTGGCAGCCGACCCAGAAATCCTGTTGATGGACGAGCCATTCTCGGCGCTTGATCCTCTGATCCGCCGCCAATTGCAGGACCAGTTCCTGAACCTGTCGGCGCATATGCACAAAACCACGCTGTTCATCACCCATGATCTGGATGAAGCCATCCGGATGGGAGATCACATTGCCATCATGAATGACGGTGAGATCGTGCAGATTGGTACACCCGAAGAAATCGTGACCAGCCCCAAGGACGACTATGTCGCAGAGTTTGTGAAAGGCATCAGCCGTGTCGCGCTGGTCCGGGCGGAAACCATCATGGAGCCGCTGAACGGGCGGGAGACAACGGAAAAGACCGTGCGCGTCGACGCTGAACTGGGTGAGATCATTGATCTGTTCATGGAAGATCAGTCTCCAGTCACCGTCGTTAGTCCGGATCATGCCTCCGTTGGGCAGATCACCATCAAGGACGCGTTGACTGCGTTGCGCGGGTAAGGGGCGAAATCATGGATATCTGGAATATTTTTGACACCGAATTGGTCCCCGTTGGCACATGGGTTGAATCCTTCCTGCAATGGGTGGTGACCAATTTCCGCTTCATGTTTCAGGCGATCAAGGTGCCGTTTGAAATCGTTCTGACCGGATTGGAGGACGCTCTGACCCAGGCCCCAGACTTGGTGGTTCTGGCATTAATCATTTTGGTGGCCTGGCAGGCAGGCGGTCGCCGTCTGGGCCTGATCTCGGCGGCCTGCATGCTTGCCATCGGTCTGATGGGTGCATGGGAAGAAAGCATGACCACCCTGTCCATCGTTCTGACATGCGTTGTGTTCTGTTCACTGATCGGCATTCCGCTGGGTGTTTACTCGGCCAAGAATGATCGGTTCTGGACGGTTCTGCAGCCCATGCTTGATCTGATGCAAACGATCCCGTCCTTTGTCTACCTGGTGCCAATCGTGATGTTGTTCTCGATCGGCAATGTCTCAGGTGTAATCGTGACATTCATCTACGCCCTGCCGCCAGTGGTGCGCCTGACCAATCTGGGCATCCGACAGGTTCGGGGCGATATGGTCGAGGCCGCGCGCGCCTTTGGTGCTTCGAACCGGCAAACGCTGTATAAGGTCGAGCTACCTTTGGCGATGCCGACCATCATGGCAGGCGTGAACCAGACCATCATGATGGCCTTGAGCATGGTCGTGGTGTCTTCGATGATTTCCGTGACTGGTCTGGGCCAGATGGTTCTGCGGGGCATCGGGCGTCTGGACATGGGTCTGGCGACCGTCGGTGGGCTGGGCATCGTATTTCTGGCCATCGTCATTGACCGTGTATCGCAAAGCTTCGGCATTTCATCGCGTGAGCGTGGTCACAAGAAATGGTACGAAACCGGCCCGGTTGGATATGTCCGCAGCCTGATGGGACGGTGGTAACATGACCGAATCTCGCCCAAATATCCTGTTCTTTCAGGTCGATCAGCTGACGGCGTCTGCCCTGCAAACCTACGGAGACACCATCTGCCACTCCCCGACCATTGATGATTTGGCCGCGCGTGGTGTGGTGTTTGAGAACGCCTATTGTAACTATCCGCTTTGTGCACCATCCCGCTTTTCGATGGCAACAGGGCAGCTGGCGTCGAAAGTTGGCGCTTATGACAATGCAGCAGAGTTTTCGGCCGAAATCCCGACCTATGCGCATTACATGCGCGCAGCGGGCTATCAAACGGCCCTGTCCGGCAAGATGCATTTCATCGGCCCTGATCAGTTCCACGGGTTTGAAAAGCGCCTGACAGCGGACCTGTATCCGGGTGATTTCGCCTGGGTTCCCAATTGGGAAAACGAGGGCAAGCGCGACACCAACGATCCTCGGGCCGTGCGCATCGCCGGGATCTGCGAGCGATCGGTCCAGATCGACTATGATGAAGAGGTCACGTTCAAGGCAATACAACACATATTCGATATGGCGCGCGGTGACGACAAACGCCCGTTCTTTTTGCAAGTCTCTTACACCCATCCGCATGAACCTTACCTTTGCCGGAAAGAGTTCTGGGATCTCTACGAAGGAAAATACATCCCCATGCCCGCTGTCGGGGCATTGTCGGAAAATGAGCATGATCCTCACTCTGTCCGCCTACTCCAGGATTTTGGTATGTTGGGCATCCAGTTCAGTGACGAGGACGTTGTCCGCGCCATCCGCGCCTACTATGGATCTATCAGCTATATCGATAGCCTGATGACTCGGATCATGGATGCCCTGAGAGCAACCGGCGCGGACCAGAACACCGTAATTGTTTTCACTTCGGATCATGGTGAGATGCTTGGTGAACGTGG
This sequence comes from Ruegeria sp. CL3, assembly GCF_056536505.1. Classification (NCBI taxonomy): domain Bacteria; kingdom Pseudomonadati; phylum Pseudomonadota; class Alphaproteobacteria; order Rhodobacterales; family Roseobacteraceae; genus Ruegeria; species Ruegeria sp. CL3. Next base: position 7,924 of record NZ_JBQFPT010000020.1, read on the forward strand.
CATGTGGTTCAAAAAGCATTTCTTTGAAAAGTCCCTGCGCATTCCCCTTATCATCGCTGGCCCCGGTATCGCGCCGCAACGGGTTCAGGAGTTGACATCTCTTGTCGATGTCGTCCCGACCCTGAACACAATTGCCGAGATTGAGAACGCTGTAGAACCGCTGGAAGGTGTGGATCTGTTGTCACTCGCAGACAGGGGTAATCCGCCACCTGAACGCGCAGTCTATGCCGAGTATCTGGCCGAGGCGACCAAGGTTCCGATGTTCATGATCCGCCGTGGGAACTTCAAATTCATCTCGTCTTCCCATGACGGGATCATGCTCTTTGATCTATCGGACGACCCGAATGAGCGCACAAACCTCGCACATACCGAGAGCCATCGCGAATTGGTCCACGGATTCATCCAAGAAGTCGAAGAAAAATGGAATGAAGCTGAGTTGATGGAAAGCATCGTTCTCAGTCAGAAACGACGCGCTCTGGTTCGCAGGGCAATGGGGCAAGGCGTCAAGCAGCGTTGGAACCACGGTGAGTCTGAAGCCGACAAAGTTCTATGGTACCGCGGAGAACAGGGCTACAACGAATGGGCGTTCGACTATATCTGACGCCAAACCAATGAGTCGCCATTTGTAACGGCTGTCTGGGCCCAAACCTGCCTTTGGTTAAAGCTTGATGACGCTGCAGTGCGGCCGGCAGAAGGAGACTTTCGCTGCGGTTCAGAGTCGCCCGGGAAGATGGGGTCAGTCCCGCGGAACACAGTGTGTCGCCGCCCTAAGGTTCACAGAAAACCCGAGACAATGTAGGTTTCTTTTGAAAGCTTAACAGCAATGGGAGTGGACTAAAATGGCACGACAGTTCCCACTCGAAGGTCAAAAGACTTATCTGGTTTATGCTGGCACTGGCACCGACCTGATATTTAATCATGGAGTTGAGTTGCCTGGTTTCGCGTCGTTTCCATTGCTGGAAGAGCCTGACACAAGGGCAATACTGGCCGGTCAAATGAAAGCTCTTGTCGATTTCGCGCGTGAAATGAATGTCGGATGCATCCTTGATGCGCCCACATGGATGGCGAACGCCGACCGGGCAGCGCCCTTGGGGTACGATGCAGAACGGCTCGTTGAAGTGAACAAAGATGCGGTCAGTCTAATGGAGGAATTACGCCAAACTTCCGCTCGCGATGATGTACTGGTGTCGGCCTGTATCGGCCCCCGCTATGATCCTTACGCCGATATCCCACCAGTACCCCTCGAAGATGCACGTCAGTATCACGCCGCTCAAATGCGAAGCCTGAAAGACACAAGCGTCGACCTGGTCACCGCTTATACATTCAACCGTCCAAGCGAGGCAGCGGGATGCATCTTCGCCGCCCGAGACGCTGATCTGCCGATGATAATGTCTCTGGCCGTTGAGACAGACGGGTGCTTGGCAGACGGAACCAAACTTGTGGACGGAATAGACCAGATCGATGCGGCAACCGACTCAGCGGCGCTGTTTTTTATGGTTAACTGCGCCCATCCGACCCATTTCGGCGGAGCGCTTGGCAATCACCCTCGACTTAAATGACTGGTGGCGAACGCTTCAAGTTGCTCGCATGCGGAGCTGGACGAGGCAGATGAGCTGGACGAAGGCGATCCAATTGAACTTGGTAAGCAGATTGGCGCGATTGCGCGGCAGAATCCTTCGATTAAAGTATTTGGAGGGTGCTGCGGTACCGACATGCGTCACTTGAAGTCAATGGCCCGCGAATTGTTGTAGCCAACATAGTTGAATCTTAGCGTTAGCGTTGAGATCTGCGGTGATACTGTGAATTCTGTTCGTAACTTTCTATGAGCGGCCCAATCCGAACCTTGAGCCAAGGATCGTGGTGCCGCGGTGCGGTCCGTCAGACCGGCCATTCGCTGCACTTTCGAACCCTGGTTGGTGTCGGAAGTGTGCGGACGAAGCGGTCATTTATTCTCCTGCGGCGATATTTATAGATCTAGCCGTGAACGAAGTGCACACTTGCAAAATGACAGCGCCAGTCAGCCACTTCGGCGGCGATATCGTCGCCCTTCAATCCGCGCGCAATCAGAGAAGACAGTCTGTCGGCGTGATCAGACGTCATGCCCCATCTCACCAACTCGGGCGTACCGATGCGCAGACCATTCATGTCACCTTCGATTTCCGTCACCGGCAGGCCAATACCGCAAGCCAGGAACCCGGCTTTGCGCAGGGTCTTGGATGCAGCCTGTCCACCGCCAAAGCGTTCTGCCAGAACAGCGAACTGGTGAGAGGCAGTGAAGCCCTCGCGTCCGGCAAAAACCGGAACACCTCGCGCATCGAGGCCCTGGGCCATTGCGCGGGACATTGCGATCATCTCGGCAGCGTAGTCCTGTCCATAGTCGCGCCAATCAAGCATCGTCACAGCAAGCGCAGCTGACTTCGCAGCATCAAAGTTTGCCGTCATGCCTGGGAATGCTATGGCATCCAAAGCCTTTGCGATCTCCGCATCGTTTGTGACAATCAGCCCCCCAGCAGGACCGCCGAGGCTCTTGTACGTACTCATTGTTATGAAGTGTGCGCCCTCGACCAAGGGATTGCGCCAAGCTCTTCCTGCGATAATACCGCATTGGTGCGCGGCGTCGAACATCACCTTGGCACCGACTTCATCTGCAATGGCTCGTACATCTTTGACCGGGTGCTCAAAAAGGTTGAGACTTCCGCCGATCGTGATCAATTTGGGACGTTCCCTTCGCACAAGCGCGCGCAGCTGGTCGAGATCGACGGTGTAGCCATCGGCATCGGTTGGCGCATCTATTGTATGCAAACCAAACAACCCGGCGCATCCCGCGATGTGATGCGTTACGTGCCCACCGATCGATGCCGGCGGCGCAATGATTGTATCGCCGGCTTGGCAGGTGGCCATGAAGCCATAGAGGTTCGCAATCGCGCCAGAAGGCACGCGGATTTCTGCGAACTTTGCGTCGAAAACCTCCGCGCAAAGCTCCGCGGAGATGACCTCGATCTCTTCGATGGCTTCAAGTCCCATCTCATATTTTTCGCCCGGATATCCAAGCGACGGGCGCGAGCCAATTCCCGAAGACAGCAAGGCTTCAGCTCTAGGGTTCATTACATTGGTTGCAGGATTTAGGTTGAAGCATTCGTGCTCGTGGATTTCCCGATTTCGGGTGGCTAAATGGTCAATCCGATCCAGCAGAGCCTTGGATGAGGTGCGAGACGTTTCGGTTGCGATCTTCTGGACCAGTGCTTCGCTGTCGGCCGGCACCCAGTTTCTCATTTCTATGGTCATCGCAATTCCCTCCTTGGCTGCACACAGATTGGACAGATCGGAATGACAACGCAAACCAGTTTTGCTATTTCTGGGCTTAGAAAAACTAAGGCTGAGATCTATGGCCGTCGCTCCACGTCGCCCTAAAGGGCCGCCCCTCAATGCTCTGCGTGCCTTCGAAGCTGCGGCGAGGCTAGAAAGTTTCGTTTCTGCGGCCGAGGAGTTGGGCGTCACGGCCGGCGCGGTCTCACAACATATAAAAGCTTTGGAAGGCTGGGCCGGAACTACCTTGTTTGAAAGAGGTGCTCACGGTGTTTCGCTATCCTCCTCTGGTCGCAAGCTAGCAGGAGAGTTCACACATGCCTTTGATCTTCTCGCGGCGGCGACGCAGAGTTTACGAAACCTAGCACCCAACCCCGAGATTCATATTGCCGCTTTGCCCTCAATTGCGCAGCTATGGTTGCCAGCGCGATTGGGCAAGCTGCGCGAGAAGCGTCCCGACCTGAATGTCTCGGTGACAGCGATGGAGAGGCCTCCCAGCCTGTCGAGAGAACTATTTGATCTGTCGGTTTTCTTTTCCGTCCCGGCTGAAACACCGGATCAGATCGTGCTTGCGGAAGACGAAATCCTCCCAGTTTGTTCACCAAAGATAGCAGATGGTCTTGATCTAGAGACCGCGCAGTTGCTGCATGACCAGACGTGGAAAGAAGACTGGTCCATTTGGTCAGAGGCGACGGGTGTTTCAGTTGGTGATCCCCAAAGGGGGCCGAGATATTCGCTATACGCCCTTGCCGTAGAAGAAGCGAAGTCCGGTGCGGGTGTGCTTATGGGACATAGCTGCCTGGTTGAGCAGGCGCTTCAGTCTGGCCAACTCAAGAAAGTTTCATCGGAAAGTATCGGAACGGGTCGGGTGTTGGCCCTCGAGCTTCCACATAGATCGAGACGCCATCCTGCGATTGATGAGGTCGTTAGTCTACTTCGAGAGGAAGGACAGCAATTTACGGATGAAAACTGCTGACATGTCGAGTGTTTCTGCGTTGGGCTCAAAACCGATTTCGGTGAAGACACAGAACCTGGGTTTTTCAGGCGTTGCATCTTCGGTTGAGAACGGGCGTGAGTTGACCTTTGCAGATCATGTGAGCCACTTCGATTCCATCTAGCGTTGCAGCTGCTGATGCTTCGGCGTTTGACCCAAGCATCGGTCGTATTCGCCTCTTAATGGATTGGTGGTCTTGTTCGATGATATTGTTCGAGTTCTTTCGCCTGACAATCTCTATTAGTATAGGGCAACCAAAGCCTTTGAGCATTCTGTTGATTGCTTTGTTACCCGCAGTGTTTGCGCCGCTTTTGTCGATGACAATCTTTCGTAGAAGGCCGTTGATGCTCCTGCATTTTGGCGAAGAACTTTGTGGCTGCCAGTTTGTTTCGACGTTCTGAAAGCATGAAATCAAGCATTTTGCCATGTTTGTCTACGGCGCGGTAATGACAGACCCAAGTTCCTTTCACCTTTATATGTAAGTCTCGTTCATTCTCCAGGAGCGGTCGCATGGCTCTTTCCGCCGAAGTTCTGCTTCAGCGATTGCACCGGAAAATTGCTTACCCCAACTGTTCAGCGTGTTGTGGTCGACCGGAACATCTCGTTCGTACTTGATTTCTTACAAATCGCGGCAGGAAACACCATAGCGAACATAAAAGAAGACCGTGAACTGGATAACGTCTCTCGGATACTTCGCTCCTTTGAATGAAATCATGATTAGGATTTCAACTGGTTAAGACCCGAAGTCATTCACTTCGCAGCCGCTACACCGCCAATTGCTAAAAGCTTGCAACAGAGCCCAATAGGCCGCGATTATCTTGGCCTGCGCATATCTAGTCCCTGAAGGAGCAGATTTATAGTAGCAAGACTTACGACCAATTATCTTCGTTTGTAGCAAACCAGGGTTGTAACTATTGGAAGATTCTGGGGATGACTGAAATGTTCCGTGTACTGCTAGTTTTGGCGTACCTGCTCCCTTCGACCATAGTGGCTAACACACTGGCGACGGACGCATTGAATTCACTTCGCGAACGCCAAGGTCTTCACGCCTTGCTATATAGCGAAAAACTGGAGAAAGCTGCGAAATCTCATGCAGTGGACATGGCTAAGAGAGGTTTCTTTTCGCACACCGGATCAAACGGGTCTGATGTAGGAAGGCGGGTTCTCGGGGCAGGCTACAAATGGTGCTTCGTCGCTGAAAACATCGCAAAGGGGCAGCAAGGGTTGGATGCAGTTGTGTCGGCTTGGGCTCGATCACCCGGACATCGAGCGAACATGCTCTCTCGCGAGGCTAGGGAATTCGCGCTCTACGAAGCCGCGGATCGAACTTGGGTAATGGTTTTGGCCGCCCCTTGCTAGTTTCGCGCAGGATCAGCGGGTCAGTTGAAACAATGGTGACGGCCAATCCATTTGTTCGACACGGCCCAATTGAACGCTATGCGCATCTAATCTTCTCAATTTTATCCATATTGGGCATTGAACGGCTAGCGAGCGAGGCGTCTCCATGGCTGAGGTGCATATGGTAGCATGGCAAGAGTTCGTGTGACGACGGATACCACTGCGAGTGTTTTCTGCCGCGGCCCGAATTCCAACCTCCATAGAAGCACTGCCGGTGTCATTCTCATTGGCTTTAAACGTCACCAATTGCCTGACACGTACTGGCTCTTGAGGGTGACCTGATCAACACTCAACCTAGCAGAACACAAGCCCGAAAACCGCGATGCTTAAGAAAACGCGATGCGGTCCAAAAGGTTGAGAAATGCCCGGCCATGTACTTTCCCAATGAAATTTGCCATTTTGGGTGTTTTAGATACGGTCATTTATACTAGTTGAACAGCCCAGCATCTGGTTTTTTCCTCATTCGAAATGCCAGTAGTCTGCGATGAGGAATCTCCCTTGAAGCCAATGAAAAGCCGTCAATTGAAAGAAGTGTGCTTCCCACCTACAGCTTTCGAATGCCGTGGACCGTCAGTGTGCTGACCAGATCAGCGTAGTCTTCACGTGCCTTGGTTCCGGCTCCTGTATTCCACATGTAATACCAGTTCAGCATGCCGAAGACTGACATTGTGGCCCCGCGCAACTTGGCTTTGTCATCACCCAATGTCTCTGGAGACAGCTCCTGTAGGATATTGTTAATGAAGTTGACCATATCGCGCTGGTACTCGCGCAGTTTCTTTTGCTGGTCGTCGGCGAGGGCGTTCATACCGCTGATCTGAACCCGGTGCTCGTCATCAGCACCTTGATAGGCGAACAAGATTTCGCGGACAGCCTTTCGAAGTTTCTCTTCAGGCTCAAGCCCTTCGAAATCAACGTTGCAAATGCGGTCACGTAAATCCCGAAGATAGGTCTCAAGGATGTCATACAAGATGGCATCCTTACTGTCGTAATAATGGTATATGTTCGCCTTGGATATCCCGCACTCTTTTGCCAACAAAGTCATCGAGGCGCGGTCGAACCCCTGATCTGCAAAGATTTTCGCAGCTCTTTTGAGTATCTGTTCCCGCTTCTGGTCGTGGTCTTTGGCGATTGTCCTGGCCACGGCTTATTCCTTATCGCGGTTGTCGATGACGCGCTTCGCCTTGCCCTGAGAGCGTTCGACGTCGCCTGGATCACCTACAACAATTTCCGTTGAAACGCCAACAACGTCCTTGATGCGCTTGGTTAGCATTCGGGCTGCGGCTGTCTTTGACATCTCGTCGGTTGAGTCTGCTGACGCTTCGACAAACACCCGCATCGCGTCCATTCGGCCGGATTTGTAAAGTTCGATCTGATAGTAGGGGGCCAGACCGCCCGTCGCCATGACCTGCTCTTCGATCTGGCTGGGGAAAACATTCACGCCCCTCAGGATCATCATGTCGTCGCTGCGGCCGGTAATCTTTGCCATCCGGCGCATCGAGCGCGCCGTTCCAGGCAACAGACAGGTCAGATCGCGCGTTCGGTAGCGGATCATTGGCAAACCTTCTTTGGTCAAAGTGGTGAACACCAACTCGCCGGTTTCGCCGTCGGGCAGTACTTCGCCTGTGGCCGGGTCAATGATCTCTGGTAGGAAGTGATCCTCCCAGATCACGGGACCATCTTTTGTTTCGACGCACTCGCTCGCGACGCCGGGGCCCATGATTTCAGAAAGGCCGTAGATATCGACCGCGTGCATGTCGAATGCGGTTTCAACCTCCGTTCGCATTGCGTCTGTCCAGGGCTCTGCTCCGAAAATGCCGACCTTGAGAGAGCTTTTTCTGGGGTCGAGCCCGGATTTGTGGAACTGTTCAAGGATGTTGAGCATGTATGACGGCGTCACCATGATCCCGTCGGGCTGAAAATCATTTATCAAGCCGACCTGTTTCTCGGTCTGCCCGCCGCTCATGGGGACAACGGTCGCACCCAAACGTTCGATCCCGTAGTGGGCGCCCAGGCCGCCGGTGAAAAGGCCATAGCCATAGGCGTTGTGGACCAAATCGCCCTTACGCAAACCTGCCGCCCGCAACGAACGCGCACCCAGATCTGCCCAGTTATCGATATCAGCTTTGGTATAGCCCACCACAGTTGGTTTGCCGGTTGTTCCGGAAGACGCGTGCAGTCGAATAATCTCACTGCGTGGGACCGCGAAAAGGCCGAAAGGGTAGTTGTCGCGCAGATCGTTTTTATATGTGAATGGGAACTTCGAAATATCCGAAAGCTGTTGCAAATCATCCGGATGGACACCCGCCTCATCAAAGCGCTGCTTGTACATCGCCACGTTTTCGTAGGCATGTCGGACCGACCATTTGAGGCGTTCAAGCTGTGTCGCACGGATTTCGTCGATCGATGCGATTTCGATCGGGTCCAATTCAGCTTTGTTGGGGGACAGGGCGTCCATTGCGTTGCTCCTCCAGCGTATTTCTATTCGACAAAATTCTGACCACCAACCGCGCGGGACATACCCCGGAATTCGGCGATAGTGATGCCATCTTGATTTGTGATGCGCACGTCATAGACACCGCTACGACCTGCAACAGCAGTTTCTGTTGCGGTTGCGGTCAGGCGGTCTCCCAGGCGGCCCGGTGCGAGATAGCTCATCATTGTATGTTGGCCGACGGTCGCCACGTTGCGACTGTTGCAGGCAAAGGCAAACGCGCTGTCTGCCAGGGCATGGGTGACGCCGCCGTGGCATATGCCATGGCCGTTGCAGTGATGAGTTGCGACGGTCAGTGCCAGAACGGCGCGGCCTTCGTCGACGTTAACGAGTTCCATGCCGAACCATTTGCTGGCCTCATCATTGGCCCACATAGCAGCGGCAGATTTAGCGGCGCGTTCTTGCGGGGTCATCGTCATTTGCCCTGAAAATTTGGTGCGCGTTTTTCGAGGAAGCTGGACACGCCTTCGGCATAGTCCGCGCTTTCCCCGCAGATTTTCATGGCGTCCGCTTCGATTTCAAGATGATCAGAAAGTGTGGTGGTCGCCGCGGTCTGAATGCACTGCTTAGTCTTGCCCAGCCCAACGGTCGGACCGTTGGCAAATTGGTTTGCCAATGCGCGGGCTTCGGTCATCAACTGATCATCGGGCAGGGCTTTCCAGATCAGGCCCCAGTCTTCTGCTTGTTTTGCTGGCAAAGGTTGTGCCGTAAGCGCCAATCCTTTGGCTCTGGCCTCTCCCAATAGGCGGGGCAGGTGCCAACTGCCGCCAGTATCAGGGATCAGACCGACCTTGGCAAAACTCTGAATGAACTTGGCGCTTTCACCGGCCAAAACCATGTCACAGGCTAGTGCCAGATTTGCCCCGGCTCCGGCAGCAACGCCGTTCACAGCACAAATAACCGGGACGTTCAGCAACCGGATCAATCGCACCAAAGGCGCATAAAAGGTCCGCACGGTTTTACTCAAATCAGGCGGGCCGTCCATTTTCGATGGATCGCGGTCACCAAGATCCTGTCCGGCGCAAAATCCGCGACCTGCACCGGTCAAAAGGACGGCGCGCGCGCCGTTGTCTCGGGCGGATTTCAGCGCGTCTTGCAGCGCGTAATGCATCTCATCATTGAATGAGTTCAGTTTGTCGGGACGATTCAGTGTAATCTCAACCCAGGTCCCGTGATCTTCTACAAGAATCGTATCGCTCATGACTGCTCTGCCAGATGTCGTTTCATTTTTATCATTGCATTAACCGAACGGTTGGTCAATATATAAACAAGACTCGAATCCAGAGCGCTTGAAGGGCACACCCATGTCTCAGACCCCACTTGTGAATGTTGAACTCAAAGGCGATGTTGCCTGGGTCACCATTGACAGCCCGCCGGTCAATGCGACCTCGCAAGCGGTCCGGCACGGGCTTGCAGATGCTGTGGACGCGGTCAAAGACGCTCGGGTGGCTGTGCTGCGATGCGCTGGCCGAACCTTTGTCGCGGGAGGCGACATGTCCGAATTTGACAAGTCGCCGGTCGAGCCGCACTTGCCTGATGTCGTCCAAATGATCGAAGACAGCGAGGTTCCCTTCATTGCCTGTATGCACGGGAACGTTCTGGGTGGCGGACTCGAAATTGCGATGGCTTGCGCTTGGCGGATTGCTGGCCCCAGGACGGGATTTGGTCTGCCAGAGGTCAATGTTGGATTGATCCCCGGCGCCGGTGGCACGCAGCGTCTGCCACGCCTTGTGGGGATGGAAGCGGCAATTGATCTGGCCTGCACAGGCAAAGTGCTGAAGGCGGAAGAGATGCTGCAGCTTGGGGCGGTCGACCTATTGGTCGACGATCTTGAAGCGGCGGTCGAGAGTTTTGTGGCCGATCTGCCCGACCGTCCTGTGCCTGTCAGCCAACGTAGTGTCGCTGATTTTGCGCCGGATCTGATCGAGACCTCTCGGGCATCGCTGAAAAAGCGTGCCAAGGGACAGCAGTCGCCGTTGGAGAACCTGACCGCGTTAACCTGGTCCCAGAAGCCGTTTTCCGAAGCACAGCCGATGGAGCGGGCGCGCCATCTGGCGCTTCGCCAAACTGCGGAAAGCCGCGCGCTGCGTCATGCGTTCTTTGCGGAACGCAGCGTATCAAAGCCCTCTCTGATCAAGGATGCCCAACCGCGTGATATCAGCCGTATTGCTGTTGTGGGTGGCGGCTTGATGGGCGCCGGGATCGCAACGGCCGCTCTGACGGCTGGCCTGTCTGTAACGTTGATCGAGCGCGACTCTGAGGCAGCAACCGCTGCCCATGATCGGGTTGAAGGCCTGTTGAAGGGTGCAGTCAAACGCGGAAAGATGACTGATACGCAATGCCAGACATGCCTGTCCCGATTTCGCGCCGTTGACAGCTATGCCGAAGCAGCCGACGCGGAATTGGCCATAGAAGCCGTGTTCGAGGACCTATCGGTCAAACAGCAGGTCTTTGCTGAATTGGCCAAGAACATGGGCGCCAACGCAATTCTTGCCACCAATACATCTTATCTGGACCCTGCCGAAATCTTTGCGGGCATCGAAAACCAGACACGGTGCATAGGGTTGCATTTCTTCAGCCCGGCTCATGTAATGAAATTGCTCGAGATAGTGCACACCCCCCAAACCGCCCCCGAAGTGGTGGCCACGGGGTTTGCTCTGGGTAAGAAGATGCTCAAGGTCTCGGTGCTGTCCGGCGTTTGCGACGGGTTCATTGGTAATCGCATGCTAGCCGCCTATCGGCGCGCGGCGGATTATCTGCTGGCAGACGGGGCGTTGCCCCATGAAATTGATCAGGCGATGCGGGATTTCGGGATGCCGATGGGGCCCTACGAGTTGCAGGACTTGACCGGGCTGCAGATCGCCTGGGCAAATAGAAAACGCAACGCCGCCACCCGCAACCCGAACGAGCGCAATGTCACCATTGCCGACCAGCTATGTGAGATGGAGCGGTTTGGGCAGCGATCCGGCAAAGGCTGGTACCGGTACGAAGACGGAAATCGCAAACCGATCCGCGACCCCGAAGTTGAGGCTTTGATCGAAGGGTATTCCGCTGCGCAGGGCATTACCCGCCGTTCGTTTACGGCCGAGGACATATCGTCTCGCCTTCTGGCGGTCATGGCGAATGAGGGCGCTTTGATCATCCAAGAAGGGATCGCCGAAAACGCAGAAGCCGTCGATATGGTTCAGATCCACGGCTATGGTTTCCCGCGTTGGCGAGGGGGGCCAATGAACTATCGCAAGGAAATTGGGAGTGACGTGTCCCAGTCGGTTATGCTGACCGTGGCCGAGGAAAGTCCGGCGTCTTGGGCCATCGCGGCCCAAACGAAGGCGCTTTAAAAGTGTTGATGGTTACAAAAGCAACCATTAACGCATTCAAAATGCATGTTTCACAGGGAGGAGACAGAACATGAAACTCAGCAACTTGAGCACCTTGCTGGCTTCGGCGGCACTTGCCATTTCAGGCACCGTTGCGATGGCGGCAGACTATACGCTGACCATTTCCAGCTGGGCGCCACCGACCCATGGCATCAACGCCAAGATGTGGCCGAAATTCGTCGAGATGGTTGAAGAAGCCACCGACGGCCAAGTCACCGCTGAACTGAAACTGGGTATCGCACCTCCACCGGCCCAGATGGACCTGATCATGGATGGCGCAGCGGATGCCTCGATCATTTTCCACGGCTACCAGCCGGGCCGCTTTGTCACCACCAAGATGATCGAATTGCCCGGATACGAGGGCTCGGCCGAGGCCGCATCGGTGGCCTATTGGCGCGCCTATGACGCGCACCTGAAGGCGGCTGACGAACATCGCGGCGTCAAAGTGATCGCGCTGCATACGCACGGACCAGCCCAGCTGCATTCCAGCAGCCCGGTGACCTCGCTGGACGAAGTGTCCGGCCTCAAGGTCCGCATCCCCGGTGGTGTGGGCGGGGACGTCGGCACGGCGCTTGGCGCGACCGGTATTCAGGTGCCCGCGCCCAAGGTCTACGAAACGCTGGCCTCCAAAGCAGCCGATGGCGTTGTGATGCCGTTTGAATCGCGCAAGGGCTTCAAGCTGACCGAAGTGGCGCAGAACGTGTACGAGGTTCCAGGCGGTCTGTATCGCGGGTCTTTTGCCTTCATCATGAACGAAGACACCTTTGCCGATCTGCCTGCCGAACTGCAGCAAGCGCTGGAAGAGCAGGTCTTCGGAGAGCCGTTGAGCCGCGAAATCGGTAAAATCTGGGACGAGATTGATGCCATTGGGCGCGAAGCCACTGAAGGCACAGACGGCAACGCGATCAACACCGCATCTGCCGAAGACCTGGAAAAGTTCAACGCAATTGCTGTCGATGTCCGCGCCAAGGTCATTGACGAAGTCAACGACGCCGGGGTCGATGCTCAGGCCGCGTATGACATGATCGTCAGTGAAATGGCGGCGCAATAACGCGAGCTGGTTGGCGGTCTCGCACCGCCAGCCGTTTCCACCGGGCGGGAATTCCTCATGCAATCTCTGGTATCCTTCGCGCGCCGCATCAGTGTTTTTCCGACAGTGATGGCCTGTGTGGCGCTGTTTATCCTCATGGTAATGACGTTTTGCGACGTCATTCTTCGGTCCATGTTTAACGCGCCGATCGAAGCGGCGACCGAGTTGACGCGTATTCTGATGGCGATCCTTGTATTCTCGGTGCTGCCGATGATTTCGGCTGGAAAGGGTCAGATTGCAGTCGACCTGACGGACGGGTTGTTTTCGCGACTGCGCCTAAGCCGCGCCCGAGATGCGATTGTCTATCTGGTCTCGGGCATCATGCTCTTCTGGCCGATACAGCGGGTCTGGATCCTTGCCGAACGGGCGCGGGACTACGGTGACGTGACCGAGTACCTGTCCATCCCCGTTTTCTACGTCGGCTGGTTCATTGCCGCGTCCACAGCGATCACCGCCGTCGCGATGATCACGACCGGCCTTCTGCACATCTTCGCCCCCCATACTTTGTCGGAGCACCCTCAATGACTGCCGCACTGATCGGCTTTGGCCTTGTTCTTGTTCTAGTGCTTCTGCGCCTGCCGATTGTCTTTGCAATGGGCCTCGTCGGAACGCTGGGTTTTGCGTATGAACGCGGAGGCAGCATTCTGTCCGAACGCGGCTTGAAAGCAGCGATGTCGATGGTGGGTCGTCAGATCACCGACACGGCACAGGACTACGGCCTTTCGGTTATTCCGCTGTTTATCCTGATGGGTTTGTTCGTGAACAAAGGTGGGCTGGCGCGCGAGCTTTACGCCGTATCAAACGCGTTTCTTGGCCATTTCAAAGGCGGGATTGCAATGGCTACGGTTGCGGCCTGTGGTGGGTTCTCGGCCATCTGTGGCTCGTCCCTGGCAACGGCGGCAACGATGTCCAAGGTCGCCATGCCGGAAATGCGCCGCTATCGCTATTCAGATGAGCTGTCGACGGCGTCGATCGCGGCAGGCGGCACGCTCGGCATTCTAATCCCGCCCTCCGTGATCCTTGTAATCTATGGTCTGCTGACCGAGACATCCATCGGCAAGCTGTTTGTTGCCGGTATCATTCCCGGCGTGCTTGGCATCCTTCTGTACCTGTTTGCCGTTCGCTGGACCGTCTGGCGCAAACCCGCCTCCGGACCCGCAGGAGAAAAACACGGCTGGGGCGAGAAGCTGAGGGCGTTACGGTCGGTTTGGGCGGTGTTGCTTTTGTTTTTTCTGGTCATCGGCGGGCTTTACGGCGCGTTTGATTTCCATCCGCTGAACCTGACCTTCAGCCCGACCGAAGCCGCCGGCATGGGCGCCATGGGGGCGTTTCTGATCGCCTTGTCCCGCGGTGGGTTGACCCTGAGTTCGACCTTCGAGGTGTTGAAAGAAACAACTTATACCGCTGCCGCCCTGTTCTCGGTCCTGATCGGGGCTCAGGTCTTTTCGAACTTCATCAACCTCGCTGGCCTGCCCGAGGCGCTGATCGGCTTGGTCACGGCCTATGACGTGGAACCGTTCGTGGTGATCCTGATGATCCTGGGCATCTACATCATCTTGGGCTGCGTGTTTGAATCGCTGTCGATGCTTTTGCTGACCGTGCCGATCTTTTTTCCGCTGGTGACGTCGCTGGGCTATGACCCGATCTGGTTTGGGATCGTGGTTGTTGTCGTGACCGAGATCAGCCTGATCACCCCGCCGGTCGGATTGAACGTGTTCATCCTGAAAGGGGTGGTCGGGGACGTCTCAACAGCAACGATCTTCAAAGGTGTCACGCCCTTCTGGATCGCCGACATTTTCCGTCTGGCCCTGATCGTTCTGGTGCCCTGGCTGGTACTGGTGCTGCCCGAACATATGGGGGCGATGGGTCACTGATGTTTTGCCTGACGGCGCTTCCCGAAGGGTTTCAAGAGGACCCTTACCCAGCCTATGCCGCGCTGCGCGAAGATATGCCGGTTTGCCCCCAACCCGACGGCTCGGTGATCCTGTCGCGATACGAGGATCTGGATCTGGTCTATCGGGATACGACGCGGTTCATCTCGGACAAAAAGGCGGTGTTTGGGCCCAAATACGGGGTCGACAGCCCGTTATACGAACACCACACCACAAGTCTGGTGTTCAATGATCCGCCTCTGCACACCCGCGTGCGTAAGGTGATGGTCGGCGCGATGAACCCGCGTGCCTTGGCGCAGATGGAGCCGGGTTTGATCCAGCTCGTCGATGGTTTGCTGGATCAGATGCAGGCCAAAGGTCAGGTCGAATTGATCGAGGATTTCGCCGGAGCGATCCCCATCGAAGTGATCGGCAACCTGTTGGGCATTCCCAGGTCCGAACGCGAACCCCTGCGGGACTGGTCTCTGGCTATTCTTGGGGCTTTGGAACCACAATTGACGCCTGAGCAGGAAGAGTGGGGCAATCGCGCCGTCTCCGAATTCAAAGAATTTCTTCGCCATATCATTGAGGATCGAAAAGCCAACCCGGGCAATCCGGAAACGGATGTTCTGACACGGCTGATGCAAGACGATGCGGATGGCGGCTTGACCGACGTTGAGCTGTATCAGAACTGTATCTTTATCCTGAATGCCGGGCACGAGACCACGACAAACCTGATCGGCAACGCGCTGGATCTGCTGGATCGGCACCGAGATAAACGTTCGGAATTGCTGAACAATCCCGACCTGATTGCCACGGCAGTGGACGAATTCTTGCGCCTCGAAAGCCCAAACCAGTTTGGCAATCGCCTGACCACCGAAGACGTGACACTCCACGGCCATACCATTCCGGCAGGCACGGATGTTCACCTGTGTATCGGCGCCGCCAACCGCGACCCAAGGCAGTTTGACCGGCCCGACGAAATGCTGCTGGACCGCCGCCCGAACAAGCACCACGCCTTTGCCGGTGGCCCGCACACCTGCGTCGGTCTGACTCTTGCTCGGATGGAGGGCAAGATTGCGGTCATTCGGTTTTTGAACCGCTTTTCCAACTATCAGGTCACAGAGGGCGCAAAGCGTGGTGGGCGAATTCGCTTTCGCGGGTTCGCCCAGCTTCCTGCACAGGTTTGACGTGACCGAACAAGAAAATGAGTCAGTCTTTTTATTGACCGACCGTACGGTAAATATTATAGCTACCATAACCGCGTACATAGGTCCGCGTAGATCATCTCAGGGCTGAGGAGAGGCACATGACGATCCAACAGATTTCAAGTTTCGCGGCAGGTGAGTGGATCGCGCCGGGCGAAGGGGCCCGCAACATTGCCAGTGCTGTGACCGGAGAGGTGATCGCGACCGCTGGCAACACTGGCTTAGATGTACAGGGCATGTTGGACTATGCGCGCAACGTTGGTGGTCCGGCACTGCGGCAGATGACCTTTCATGAGCGCGCCAAGATGCTCAAGGCATTGTCGGTGCATTTGGGGCAGCACAAGCAGGCCCTGTACGACCTGTCATTCAACACGGGCGCGACCCAATCGGATCATCTGATCGATATCGATGGTGGGATCGGTACGATGTTCGTATTTGCCTCGAAAGGCCGCCGCGAAATGCCCGATGGTCACGTTTATCTGGATGGCGACGTCGAACAGCTGTCGCGGAATGGGACCTTTGTCGGTCAGCACATCTGCACCCCGCTGCAGGGTGTGGCGGTTCATATCAACGCGTTCAACTTTCCGGTTTGGGGCATGTTGGAGAAGCTGGCTCCGACCTTGCTGGCCGGTGTTCCAGCTATCGTCAAACCTGCGACGAATTCCTGCTACGTAACCGAATTGTGCGTGCGGTTGATGCTGGAGTCTGGCATTTTGCCTGCCGGGGCGCTCCAGCTTGTGTCGGGTGGTCTGGGTGACATGTTGGATCGCCTGACCATGCAAGACGTGGTCAGTTTTACCGGTTCGGCCGATACTGCGCTGAAACTACGGTCCAACCCCGTCATTCTGCAAAACTCCGTCCGTTTCGTGGCGGAACAGGACAGTCTGAACTGTTCGGTACTGGGCACTGACGCCCAACCGGGGACACCGGAATTTGACCTTTTCATCAAGGAAGTTCTGCGCGAGATGACCACAAAAGCGGGTCAGAAATGTACCGCGATCCGCCGGATCATTGCGCCCGAGCCGCATGTGCAGGCGGTGATCGAAGCGCTTTCCGCGCGGCTGGCAAAAACGGTTATCGGCGACCCTAGGCTTGAGACAACGCGCATGGGCGCGCTGGTCTCGAATGATCAAAAACTGGATGTACTGGAAAAGGCTGCGATCATTTGCCAAGAGGCCGAACGTGTGTTCGGCAACCCGGATGACTTTGCCGTTGACGGCGCAGATGCCCAAAAAGGGGCTTTCCTGCCGCCAATGCTGTTCCATTGCGCCAACCCGGATGCGGCACAGCGTGTCCATGACACCGAAGCGTTCGGTCCGGTCAGCACGATTATGGGGTATCGCGACACCGACCATGCGATTGAGCTGGCGAACCGGGGGCAGGGGTCTCTGGTCGCGTCGGTCATTACCCATGACCCGGATGTAGCGCGCAAATTCGCCATGGGGGCCGGGGCGTATCACGGGCGGCTCTATTTCAACAACCGCGACTCGATGAAAGAGGCCACGGGCCACGGCTCTCCCCTGCCGCATATGGTCCACGGCGGCCCCGGTCGCGCGGGTGGCGGCGAGGAGATGGGCGGTGTGCGGGGCGTGAAACACTACATGCAGCGCACCGCCATTCAGGGCTCACCTGACCTGTTGACGGCGATTGGCTCGAAATGGGTCTCGGGCGCAACCGAGATCGAAGGCCCGGCGCATCCTTTCACGCGGCGCTACCACGATCTGGCAATCGGCGAAACGATCCACACGGCGCCACGCACCGTGACGCTCGAAGATATCGAACATTTTGCGGAATTCACCGGCGATACCTTCTATGCGCATATGGATGAAGCCGCTGCGCAACGGAACCCGTTCTTCCCGGGTCGCGTCGCGCACGGATACCTGCTGCTGTCCTTCGCCGCCGGTTTGTTTGTCGAGCCTAACGAAGGTCCTGTTCTGGCCAATACAGGCTTGGATGGGTTGCGTTTCATGAAACCAGTTGCGGCCGGGGACAGCATCAAAGTGCGCCTAACCGTTAAGTCAAAGACCAAACGCAACGATCAGTATGGCGAGGTTCGCTGGCACGTTACGATGACTCAACAGGATGATGACCTTGTTGCTGAATACGAACTGCTGACAATGGTGGCCTACTGACGAAACCGGGCTGGATGGTAATTCGATCCAGCCTGCCTATACTGCGGCCATGAAAGACGCTTCCACAGACTGGTTCGACCATTGCGTTCGTCATTTGACCTCCGAAGGGTCTCTGCGGGTTTGGTCTGTGCTTGTCACGATCTTTGGCGATCTGGCGCAAAACAAATCCGATCAGATAAGCGGATCATTGATCACTGCGCTGACGAGCCTTGTGGGAATCAAGGCCGAAGCGACCCGAGTGGCGTTGCATCGATTGCGCAAAGAAGGCTGGATCGAAAGTACGCGCGTTGGACGCGCAAGCGTCCATCAGCTTACGGACTATGGCCGTACTCAAAGCGCAGCCGCTGCGCCACGCATTTACGCCCGCGAAACGGACAAGCCAGACGTCTGGCACGTGCTGATGTCGAGCAGTTCGGAAACATCCCGAAAGGAGTTGGCCGATCTGTTGCTGACCGGGGAATATATCTCATTAAACCCTTCCACAGCGATGGCAGCGGGAACCATGCCGCGCGATCTGGAAGACCTGCTAGGTTTTGAGACCACCGCGATTTCAGTACCAGATTGGTTAACAGAGCTATGCGGACCAGAGCCGCTGAGAACCGCGTATGACGAGTTTTGGACATCAATCCAGGTGATCGACGATCTGCTGCCGACGACCGGTGTGGATGATCCGATGAAAACGGCAGCGCTGCGTGTTCTTCTTGTGCACAATTGGCGCCGCATCATCTTGCGACACCCAGCTTTGCCCTCGGATTTTCTACCAAGTGACTGGAGGGAGCCCGCTTGCCGCGAGGCGGTCTCTAGGATTTTGGACAGGCTGCCCCGACCGCAACTCAAAAATTTGGAAGCAGATTTGAGCACTTAGGTTTTTTGGGACAAAGGCCCTCCTGATATCTCAAAGGATGATGGCTTGCTTTAACAGAAAACTGATTTCTTTTTATGTTACGATAATGTGCAGAAAAATAAAAATCGGTAACATAATGCTTGCCTCGAATCGATGACGGAAATATAAACCGACCATACGGTCTATAATTGAGTGTGAACGCCCGGGAGAATTCACAGATGGATGCATTCATTTGCGACGCGACGCGCACGCCGATTGGGCGATACGGCGGGGCTTTGTCGTCGATCCGCACGGATGATCTGGCGGCCATTCCGCTGGCTGCGCTGAAAGAGCGGAACCCGCAAGTCGACTGGTCCAGCGTGGATGACGTCATCTATGGTGATGCCAATCAGGCCGGTGAAAGCAACCGGAACGTCGCCCGTATGGCGGCCTTGTTGGCTGGATTACCGATTGATGTTCCGGGGACCACCATAAATCGCCTGTGCGCCAGCGGCATGGATGCTGTTGGAATGGCCGCCCGAGGCATCAAGGCGGGTGACTATGATCTTGCGATCGCGGGCGGGGTCGAAAGCATGTCCCGTGCACCCTTTGTGATGCCCAAGGCGACATCAGCATTCACGCGCAGTAACGCGGTTTACGACACGACCATCGGCTGGCGCTTTGTGAACCCTAAGATGCAGCAGGCCCACGGCATCGATTCAATGCCCCAAACCGCTGACAACGTTGCCGACGAATATGGCATCAGCCGTGCGGATCAGGACAGTTTTGCTGCGCGCAGTCAGGCTCGATGGGCCGCCGCGCATGAGGCGGGGCTGTTCGCAGACGAAATCACTCCGGTCTCGGTCCCACAGCGCAAGGTTGACCCGATCGTGGTCGATACCGATGAGCATCCTCGCCCGGGAACAACGGCCGACAAGCTGTCGGGCCTCAAGGGAGTGAACGGGCCGGACAAAACTGTTACGGCGGGCAATGCTTCCGGTGTAAACGACGGAGCCGCAGCCATTTTGATGGCGAATGAGGCGGCGGCTGCAAAGAACGGCCTTACTCCGATTGCGCGGGTTGTGGGAATGTCGGTGGCTGGCGTCGCGCCGCGCGTCATGGGCATTGGCCCTGTCCCGGCCAGCCGCAAAGTTTTGGCCCGGGCCGGGCTAACCATTGAGCAGATGGATGTGATAGAGTTGAACGAAGCTTTTGCGTCGCAAGGGCTGGCAACACTTCGTGAACTGGGCCTTGCTGACGACGCACCGCACGTGAATCCGAATGGCGGTGCCATTGCCATGGGGCACCCTTTGGGCATGTCCGGAGCGCGGCTGGTGTTGACCGCTGCATATCAACTGCGGCGGACAGGTGGGCGGTATGCTCTTTGCACGATGTGTGTGGGCGTCGGGCAGGGCGCAGCCCTGATCCTGGAACGGGTTTGATAGGGAGAGCACTGTTTTGACTGAGGCGATCCAGATAATCGACCACAGCGAACGGGTTGAGCGGCTGTTTGAGCCGTATCAAGATGTTCTCGGCGACGACTACAAGGCTTATCGGGGCCATGTTTATCGTGTGATTACCTATGCCATGCACTTCCTTGGCGGCGATGACACGCATCGTGCATTGGTCGAGACGGCCTTCGTCTACCACGATATCGGACTGTGGACGAAACACGATCTGGCATATCTGGAGCCATCCGAAGAACTGGCTCTGAGGGACAACGCCGAAAAGGGTTGGGGACTGGATCCAGAGCTGCTGCGTAATGCCATCCACTGGCACCACAAGGTTACACCCTACCACGGGCCGCATGCCGATGTGGTCAACGCCTGCCGAAAAGGTGACTGGATCGATGCGACGGGGGGCAAGGTGCGAAAAGGACTGTCGCGCGATCAAGTCGCCCAGGTCGAGGCCGCCATTCCCAGCTACGGATTTGCGGATGTTTTACAGCGCTTGGCAAAGGACCTTGGTGGCTCCGCACTAAAAGGAAACATGCGGGTTCTAAGCCACGTATTCAAAATCTGATCCCATCCGAGAGGAGGAAACACGATGTACGCCCAAATGGTTAAGTCTGAGGCTACAAACGATGACCCTGAAAAGCTTGCCGAGTTTCAGGCAAAGATTGACGCGGACATCAAGATCGAGCCCAAAGATTGGATGCCGCAAGGCTACCGCAAAACGCTGATCCGCCAGATTGGTCAGCACGCCCATTCCGAAATCGTAGGACAACTGCCCGAAGGCAACTGGATCACCCGCGCGCCCACGCTGGAACGCAAGGCAATCCTACTGGCCAAGGTGCAGGATGAGGCCGGGCATGGGCTTTACCTGTATTGCGCCGCAGAAACGCTGGGCGTCAGCCGGGATGAGCTGACCGAGATGCTGCTGGACGGTCGGATGAAGTATTCGTCGATCTTCAACTATCCCACATTGAACTGGGCCGATATCGGCGCGGTCGGTTGGCTGGTCGATGGGGCCGCGATCATGAATCAGGTGCCGCTGCAGCGGACATCTTATGGGCCGTATTCGCGCGCCATGATCCGTATCTGCAAAGAAGAAAGCTTTCACCAGCGTCAGGGATACGATGCCATTCGCAAGATGGCCGAAGGCACGCCCGCACAGAAGAAGATGGCGCAAGATGCCCTGAACCGGTTTTGGTACCCGTCGCTGATGATGTTCGGACCGTCGGACAAGGACTCGGTCCATTCGACCCAATCCATGGCCTGGAAGATCAAGATGAACACCAATGATGAGCTGCGTCAGAAGTTCGTCGATCAGACCGTGCCGCAGGCCGAATTCCTCGGCCTGACCGTCCCCGACCCGGACCTGAAATGGAACGAAGAACGCGGGCACTACGATTTCTCGGAACCCGACTGGTCCGAGTTCTTTGATGTCATCAAAGGCAACGGCCCTTGCAACACCGACCGCCTGGCCGCCCGCAATAAGGCCTGGGACGACGGGCAATGGGTGCGCGACGGCCTGCTGGCCCACGCCAAGAAGAAACGCGCCCGTCAAGTGGCCGCTGAATAAGCCTGACCCAAGGAGGAAACCCGATGAAAAACGAATGGCCCCTGTGGGAAGTCTTTATCCGCGGTCAGCACGGTATGAGCCACCGTCATGTCGGCTCATTGCACGCACCCGAAGCAGAAATGGCGATCAAGAACGCACGCGATGTCTACACCCGACGCAACGAAGGCGTGTCGATCTGGGTGGTCGAAGCAAACAATATCTCGGCCTCATCCCCCAGTGACAAAGGCCCGCTCTATGAGCCCAGCGAAAGCAAGGTTTACCGTCACCCGACATTCTTCGACATTCCCGATGAAGTGGGGGCGATGTGATGACCCGCGACGAAGCCTTCCTGCAGTTTCTGCTGAGAATGGGGGATAACACACTCATCCTTGGCCACCGCGTGAGCGAGTGGTGCGGCCGTGCGCCCGTGTTGGAAGAAGATATCGCGCTAGCCAATACCGCGCTGGACCTGATCGGCCAAACCCAGATGTGGCTTGGCCTTGCAGGCGAAATCGACGGCGGCCAAAGCGCAGATGACCTGGCGTTCCTGCGCGATGCTTGGGATTTCCGCAATGTTTTGATGGTCGAAGTTCCGAACGAAGACTTTGGCCGGACCCTGATGCGCCAGTTCCTGTTTGATGCGTGGCATTCGATCATGCTGGGGCGTCTGATCAAATCGTCAGACGACCGTGTTGCGGCCATTGCGGCCAAAGCCAGCAAGGAGGTCGCCTATCACCTGGAACGCTCTGGCGACACGGTTGTTGGCTTGGGTGACGGAACGGTGGAAAGCCAGGACCGGATGCAAGCTGCACTGGACTATCTGTGGCCCTATGTGGGTGAGATGTTCGCCAGCGACGACGTGGACGCCGAAATGGCAGCTGCTGGCATCGCGCCCAATCCCGCCGATCTGCGCGATGAATATGACGCTTTGGTTCAGCGGGTCTTGGCGGATGCGACGCTAACGATCCCAGACAGCAATTTCGCGCATAAGGGTGGGCGCACCGGGCAGACGCATACCGAACACTTGGGGCACTTGCTAACTCAGATGCAGTGGCTGCAACGCGCCTATCCCGGCGCAAGCTGGTAAGCCGATATGGAACGGGTGCCGACAGATCAGATATGGGACTGGCTGGATGCCGTGCCCGACCCTGAAATACCAGTCATTTCCGTGGTCGATCTGGGGATTGTACGCGATGTGTGCTGGGATGCCGGAACCTTGAAGGTGACGGTGACACCGACCTATTCCGGCTGTCCAGCAACGTCGGTCATCAGCATGGACATTGAAACCGCGCTACGGGATCGCGGGATCGAAGATATCCGGATCGAGACCACCATCGCTCCCGCATGGACCACCGATTGGCTCAGCGACAAGGGCCGCGCCCGGCTGGAAGAATACGGAATCGCCCCGCCACAACCGGCAGGCGGTCCGCAGCGGTGCCCGCATTGTGGCAGTAAGGCGGTTGAGAAGGTTAGCCAGTTCGGCTCGACCCCGTGCAAGGCACATTGGCGCTGCACCGACTGCCTTGAACCTTTTGACTATTTCAAGTGCATCTGAGGAGGAGCACCGGATGGCACGTTTCCACGACCTGAAGGTCACCGACATCCACAAAACGATCCGCGACGCGGTGGTTTTGACGCTGGAGCCCATGAATGGTGCAGCGCAAGAGTTTGACTTTACCGCTGGTCAATACCTGACGTTCCGCCGCGAGTTCGACGGCGAAGAATTGCGCCGGTCCTATTCGATCTGCGCAGGCAAGGACGACGGTGTCCTGCAGGTTGGGATCAAGCGCGTCGACGGCGGGGCGTTCTCGGGCTGGGCGAACTCGGAACTGAATGTCGGGGACATCGTGCAGGCAATGCCGCCGATGGGTAGTTTTCACGCTCCCATCGACGCAGATTCAGAAAAGCAATATCTCGGTTTTGCCGGTGGGTCCGGGGTGACTCCTGTTCTGTCGATCCTCAAAACGACACTCGCCCGTGAACCCCAGTCGCGCTTTACGCTGATCTATGCCAACAAGGGCATCAACACGATCATGTTCCGCGAAGAACTTGAGGACCTCAAGAACCTGTATATGGGGCGCCTTAACGTGATCCATATTCTCGAAACGGATTCCCAGGAAATTGACCTGTTCACCGGGCTGGTGACACAGGAAAAATGCGCCGAACTATTCAAGCACTGGGTCGATATCGAAAACGTCGATACGGCGTTCATTTGTGGTCCTGAACCCATGATGCTGGGGATCGCAGCGGCCCTGCGCGACCACGGGCTAGACGACAGCCAGATCAAATTCGAACTTTTTGCCAGCGCCCAGCCGGGTCGCGCAAAACGCAAAGCAAGTTCGGCAGATGCCGGTCGGACAGACAATCAGACCAACGCGTCCATTACGCTGGATGGGTCAACCCAGACTCTGACCATCCCCAAGGACTTGTCCATTCTGGATGCAGCTTTGGAAAACGCGTTGGACGCCCCCTATGCCTGCAAAGCCGGAGTCTGCTCGACCTGCCGCTGCAAGGTGCTGGAAGGTGAGGTCGAGATGGTCGCAAACCACGCGCTTGAGGATTACGAGGTCGAGAAGGGCTATGTGCTCAGTTGTCAGGCCTATCCGATAACGGACCGTGTGGTCGTGGATTACGATCAGTAGAGGAGAGGTAGACATGACCGATACGATGACTCTCGACAGCTATCTTGCCGCAGGCGGCGTGCTGACCAACCCTTCAAATGTTCCACCGCGCTATCGCGCTGAGTTGCTGAAACTGATGGCAACTTTTGTTGACAGTGAATTAGCAGGCGCTGCCGGTTTTGCTGACGTAATTAACCTCGGGCCGGGAATTAAAGAACGTATCGCTGCCGCGAAGATCGTGCTTGAGAAAACGGATCATGCAAATCGTGTTCTGAACATTATGGGAGAGTTCGGAGCCGACACGGAACGCTACGCCAATCATCATCCGTGGACGGCCCGGTTAAGCAGGGATGCGGACATCGGAGCAACGCGTTCCGAACATGATATGCGCTTGGCTGTGTTCAACTATCCGTTCTCGGGTTGGACGGATGCCGTGATCATGAATCTGCTCATGAGCCGCGCCGTCGCCGAACAACTGGCTGAGTATTCGACGATTTCCTACCAACCCCTGGCCGAGGCGTTCCGCTCAATTGCTCCGATCGAAGCACACCATGGTGAATTGGCTATGGAAGGCGCAATTAAGTTGATCGAACGAGGCGAAGCTGAGCAAATGCAGGTCTCGGTCGACTACTGGTGGCCTCGCGTCGCGGTGTCTTTCGGGGGCGACGATCCGAAACGGTTCGAGTTGTTGAAATCTCTTGGTCTGCGGCGGAATAAAAACAGTTCCCTGAAAGAGCGCTGGAGCCAGAC
The DNA here is from genome assembly GCF_056536505.1 of Ruegeria sp. CL3. Classification (NCBI taxonomy): domain Bacteria; kingdom Pseudomonadati; phylum Pseudomonadota; class Alphaproteobacteria; order Rhodobacterales; family Roseobacteraceae; genus Ruegeria; species Ruegeria sp. CL3. The sequence continues at coordinate 32,988 of NZ_JBQFPT010000020.1, forward strand.
GATGAATGACACGCTGAAGACTTTTGGACTGAGAACGCCTTTGTGAATCGCTTGACTGGACCGATTTTGGGTCCGTCCTCTAGTCTGAGGCGAGGCCCAAGTTCCTGGGATGACAAGAAAAATAGCAGTGTAGGGCTGGGGTTTGTCGGACGTGGCCTGACGACTGATCGCAATGGGCCATTCGGTAACACTTCAGATCCTCGACTATCCGGGGGTTCAGAAATTCGCTCAATGGGGAATGAAAGACCAGTTGGCCTATGCGAATTCACAGGCTGAAAATTTGGCTCCTCGCTATTCACAACTGAGAACGCGCCGTAACCAATTTGCCAGCCCGTGGCTATCGTCCTACCGCAAACAGTTTGGGCCGAGTCACATATAGTCAGGTGAGTACAAGCGAAATCCCTGCAATCATTCCGGTTTGTAGCCACAAGGGCCAAGTCGGCTGGTCTTCGGTCTGGACTGACGCCAAAGCCTCGGGCCTATCTCGCCAAATCCACCAGTCATAGACATGACAAAACGTTTTGCTGAAAACTCACATCGCGGGTATTCTTTACGCTGATCCAGTCATAGCAAGCCCGTCACCCATGAAGCCACAGCTAGACAGCGCATATTTTAAACCGCTTGTGCGGACGAATTTGCGTTCACGATCTGTAGAGGGGTTTTCTCAGGATCTGGAAAAGATCTGCGGGCAGTTTGCTGTCGAGTCCAGTGTTGCCACGCGCGGACGCATTGACGGGGACATCTCCACCTTGCCGGTCTCACGCTTTGAGACGGCAATCGTATCACTGGACGCACAAAGGGTTTTTCGGGACGAGCGTATGATCCGACAAGACCCCGGAGAGCACTTGTTTCTTCTCATCCAGGATAAGGGAAACTGCCGTATCCACCAGAATGATACCTCGGTTTTGCTGGGACCGGGCGACATGTATCTGGTCGACAGCGCGAAACGCTCCGAGTTTGTTTATGACGGGATGAACTCGCGTCAGGTCTCGATCCATTTGCCACGCGACGAGATGGTCCACAGATTCGGTGAGATCTGCACAGGCGGTATCGTGGTGGACCGAAACGACCCCCTGTTTTTCGCCATGCGTGCCGTTCTGGCCAAGATATTTACCGAGGAAGCCGCTGTGGCCCCACATTTGGGCGAAGCCTTTCTGAGCTTGTTAGGCGCGTATTTCCGCTGTGTCAGCCATCAGGAAGACCAACGCGGGCGAGAAGCAAACGCCGTCCTCTCACGCGCTCTTCAACTGATTGAACAGAACGCGATGGATCCAGCATTTGGACCGCAGGCATTGGCTGAAGCATTGCAGGTTTCGCCTCGGACACTTCAGCGTCATTTTGGAACCATTGGGGAAACCGCAAGCAAACGCCTTATGTCTGTGCGGCTTGAAACAGCGAAAGCCCGGCTAAAAGAGGTGAACTCTGACGTAGGGCGCGACACGATCGCTGCGGTTGCGTATGATTCCGGTTTCAACGACCTGTCGCATTTCTACAAGGTCTTTCGGGAACGATTTGGTGTCTCACCGGGGGCGGTGCGGAAGAATATGTCGTCCTAAGCCATAATATTTGGCGCAAAACCCCAAGACTCGACCGACCGGTCGGATAATAGTGCTCCCCAGCCTTGCTGCGTTCGCGCACAGGCATCGCGATTTAGGGAGGACAAGCCGTGATCGAATACGATCTGACTATCGGGGGTCAACCGGTATCTACCGCCGCCAGCTTTGACGTATTGAACCCGTCAACCGGTGAAGTCGCAGGGCGTGCGCCCAATGCGACACGCGCTGATCTGGATACTGCTGTTAAAGCTGCGAAAGCTGCTTTCGAAAGCTGGTCGGCCAAATCGGACGAAGAACTGCAGGCCGCGTGCGAGGCCGTTGCGCAGAAGATCGGAGAACATTCCGAGGAGCTAGCACAAATCATTACGGCTGAGCAGGGTAAGCCGCTGAATGGTCTTGGGTCGCGCTGGGAAATGGGCGGGGCAGGGGCCTGGGCAGGATATACTGCCGGGCTGTCCTTACCAATGAAAGTGCTGCAAGATAACAACGAAGGCCGTGTTGAACTGCATCGCAAGCCGCTGGGCGTTGTGGGTTCGATCACGCCATGGAATTTCCCGGTGATGATTGCGATCTGGCACATCATGCCAGCGATGCGCACCGGCAATACGGTGGTTGTCAAACCCTCGCCTCTGACCCCACTGTCGACCCTGCGCCTTGTTCAGATCATGAACGAAGTACTGCCCGCTGGTGTGGTTAATGTAATCACCAGCGATGACAAGGGCGACAATATCGGAGGGGCTATGTCGGCCCATCCGGACATTCGCAAAATCGTTTTCACTGGGTCCTGTGCGACAGGGCAGAAGGTCATGGCCTCGGCCGCGGAAACCATGAAACGCCTGACCCTGGAACTGGGGGGCAATGATGCCGGTATCGTTCTGCCCGACGCAGATCCGCAAGCGATCGCCGAAGGTTTGTTCTGGGGTGGTTTCATCAATAACGGCCAGACCTGCGCCGCGATGAAACGTCTTTATGTCCACGAAAGCATCCATGACGAGGTTTGCGACGCGCTGGTGGCCTTCGCCCGTAATATCCCGGTGGGAGATGGCATGGACGACAACGCGATCCTGGGTCCGGTCCAGAACAAGATGCAGTTTGACAAGGTCAGCCGCCTGGTGGCCGACGCGAAAGAGCGTGGCCAGGTCTTGCTGGGCGGTGCGCCGGGCGACGGGTTGTTCTTCCCTCCCACGATCATCGCGGGTCTGAATAACGGCGATCCGCTGGTCGATGAAGAACAGTTCGGCCCGGCGCTGCCAATCATCAAGTATTCAGAAGTGGAAGACGCAATTGCGGCCGCCAATGACAGCCCGAACGGGTTGGGTGGCTCGGTTTGGTCGTCCGATATCGACGCCGCCAAGGCCGTTGCCAGCCGCATGGAGTGTGGCTCGGTCTGGATCAACAAACATGGCGCCATTCAACCCAATGCCCCGTTCGGCGGGGTCAAGTCATCTGGCGTTGGTGTCGAATTCGCGGACGAAGGTTTGGCCGAATACACCGATATCCAAGTCGTATTCAGCTAAGAACAAGACAGGAGAGGAAGAGATGAAGATCAGAAGTATCCTTGCCACAACTGCACTGGGCGCCGTTTTCGCCGGCAGCGCTTTGGCACATCCCCTGGACGGGTTAACGCCGGACGAACTCCAGCAAATCAACACGATCCTTAAAGAAAGCGGCACCGTCACCGACGAGACACTGTACCCTTTGATCGATCTGCACGAGCCGTCGAAAGCCGAAGTTCTGGATTGGAAAGAAGGCGAAGCACTGGATCGCAAGGCGATTGTGCAATACACCACCGACGAAGGATTCAGCGAAGCTATCGTGAACATCACGCAAGGCACCGTTGAAGAAAACTTTGCCATCGAAGGCTCGGGTCAGCCGATGGTATTGTTTGCGGAGTTCATCGGTGCACTGGAAGGGGCTTTGGGTCACCCGGATATGATCGCGGGGCTCGAAGCGCGTGGCCTGACAAATGAAGACGCGTTTTGTCTGCCGTTGACTGCCGGTAACTTCTTTACCCCCGAATTCGATGGTACGCGCCTGATGAAGGTGCCCTGTTATCAGAACCCGACAGGCTCAAACTTCTACGCCAAGCCGATCGAAGGATTGTTCGCAATCTACGACATCGGCAAGCAAGAGGTTGTTGAGGTCATCGACACTGGTGCGATCCCCTTGCCGAAAGACGCCTGGGGTTACACGGCCGAAGAGGTTGCCGAACGGGTCGAGTTACGCCCGGAAACCAACAAGGTTCTGCTGACGCAGGAAGGTGGTCCGAACTACACTCTGGATGGGAGCCATCTGGAATGGGACATCTGGCGCATGAATCTGCGCGCGGAAAAGCGTGCCGGCCTCGTTGTCTCTAACATTGATGTCAACGATCAGGGCAATTGGCGTTCGGTCATCTATCAGACGCATCTGTCCGAAGTGTTTGTCCCCTATATGGACCCGACGGAGGGGTGGTACTGGCGGACCTACATGGACAGTGGCGAATACGGGTTCGGTCTGTTCCTGACGCCGTTGCGTGCGGGAGTGGATTGCCCTGAATATGCAACCTTCTTGCCTGCTGTAATCGCGGATGACGCAGGTATGCCGTTGGAAATCCCGGATGCGATCTGCATCTTCGAGCGCAACATTGGTGACCCTGCTTGGCGCCACTTTGAGATCTTTGCACAGACGCCGGACAACTTTGTACCTGCAGAAGGCCGCTCCGAAACCGAATTGGTTGTGCGCACTGCGTCAGAGGTCGGTAACTATGACTATCTGATCGACTACCGCTTCAAGCAGGATGGTCAGATGTTCATCAAGATAGGCGCAACCGGTCTGGACGCCGTCAAAGGCGTGGTTTCGACCTCGATGAATGATGAAACCGCTGCGGAAGACACCAAGTATGGCACGCTGATTGCACCGCATCTGGTTGCGGCCAACCACGACCACTACTTCAACTTCCGGATCGACTTTGACATCGACCAGCCGGTCAACCACATGGGTCTGATGGAAATCGTTCCGGCCGAAGTGCCTGCGGACAGCCCGCGCAAATCGATGTGGACCTGGCAGCATGTGATGCCGGACAGTGAGCTGGACGCGCGCTATCGCTTCAGCGCCTCCAAACCGCGTCACGTCCATATCTCGAACCCGCAATTGGAAGGGTATCTGGGCCACACTCCGGGCTGGATGATCCACCACGGCTCGATCGCATACGGTCCGTTCGACTTTGAAAGCGACCCGCCGTTCAAGCGCAACGCCTATATCGAGTATTCCTCGTGGACGACTGTTTATGACCAAGAGCAGCGCTATGCAGGTGGTAAATACGCGATGCAAAGCGACGGTTCCGACACGCTGGCGGAATGGGTCAAGGAGGACAAGCCGCTAATGGGTCAGGATATTGTGTCCTGGTTCACCGCAGGGTTCCACCACATCCCGCGTATGGAAGACTGGCCTGTGATGTCGACCGAATGGAAGACGGTTCACATCATGCCGTTCAACTTTTTTGCACATAACCCGGCGTTGACGATCCGCGAGTGATTGATGGCAAATGAAACTAAAAGGGCGGCCTGCAATAGGCCGCCCATTCATTTCGTGTCTTCTTGTTTTCTGTTAGTTTTGCAGCGCCGAATGCAGACAATCCAGGATCTGATCAGCCCGCTGGATCGATGTACGATAAGGGGCGGGGGAAGGATGATGTCGTTGGCGTCGATCCGTACCAAAACACCATCATCGTATGGCTACTGATAGATGCGGCGCATTTCGGGCACGAGTTCGGGGTCTTTTGGGGCGAAGTGGTTTCGCTGGTCACAGTACAGCCGAAAAGTTGTCGAGCCGGCAACCAAGAGGTCAGCTTTCCTTCGCGGCTTCCAGCGCTTGTTTTAGTGTTTCTCGATCCCCGATGTGGTTAGAGAGAATGAGAATGAGGCGCGCGTTCAGGGCTTCGCTTTCCTCATCCGACAACCCTTCATGAACTGCGATGAGGTCTGCGTAAAAATCATCCGGAGAATACAAATTTGGTTCGGTAATCAGGGGCATCAGCTTATTCCTTTCCGCAGGCTTTAAGGACTGCTGAACGCAGTGCAGCCTCGTCGTAGTTCCGCCAGCGCGCCGCGACATGCTGATCGGGGCGGACGAGGTAAACCGCCTGGCTTTCGGATCCAAGATAGCGCTCCGCCAATGTGTCCGAAGCCGTAAGGGACACGCTTCTGACCGTGATACCGTCGATATCGAGGCTGTTCGGAACTTCGGTGTTGAGTGCCAAAATCACGAAGTCGTTTCCAAGCTGATCCAGAAGGAAGCCGTCGCCAACCGGGGCATCCTTGCATGGAGATCCCACTCTGGACGTGTCAGGACCTCCTGCGAGGTCATCCGCTCCGTTCAGAGACGAGTGATCATAGGTACAGGGCACTGACAGGCGCCCCGAGTTCACCAGAGGCCGCGCAAATGTATGGCGTTCCGCCAGGCTAAGCACAGCGTCCCGGAAATTCTTGCTTACCTTCGATTTTGGCGTGATGAAATCAGTTGAACGGGTCGAATTCAGTATGTTTTCGTCTGCTCCGAAAATCCGTTCGTCATCATAGGTGTCCAGAAGGCTTTCCGGTGCCTTGCCCGAGATCACGAGGCCAAGTTTCCAGCCAAGGTTGTCGACGTCCTGAAAGCCGGAATTCGCGCCACGTGCCCCGAAGGGCGACACTTGATGCGCCGCGTCGCCAGCAAAAACAACGCGCCCGTGGCGGAATTTGTTCATACGCCGGCACTGGAAGGTGTAGATGGATGACCAGACCATTTCATAGTCGACGTCATCGCCCAACATCGCATCCAGCCGCTTGCGGATGTTTTCCTCTTTCAACTCCTCCTTGCGATCGACATCCCAGCCGATCTGGAAGTCCACGCGCCACACGTCATCAGGTTGTTTGTGCAGCAAAGTCGAGGCGCCCGACTTAAAGTAGGGCTCGAACCAGAACCAGCGCTCTGTCGGGAACGTGTTGTTCTTCATCCGGATGTCAGCGATCAGAAAGCTGTCCTGAAAAACCCGGCCTTCAAAACCCAGATCCAGCATGTCGCGCGTTGGCGAACTTGCGCCATCGCAGGCGATCATCCAATCCGCCTTAAGCTGGTAAGGCCCGTCCGGAGTTGTGACGGACAGAAAAACATGGTCGTCCTTGACGTCTACAGCTTCGACCCGGTTCTTGCCTCGGATTTCAATCGGCGCGCCGCGTTCCTGTTCCGCGCAAATCGCTTCGAAAATGAACTTTTCGAAATAAGGCTGCTGCAAGTTGATGAAGGCCGGGTTGCGATGGCCGGATTCAGGCAGAAGGTTGAACTCAAAGACCTTTCGGTAGTCCTGAAATACCTTTCCGACATTCCAGACCACCCCTTTTTCGAGCATCGGCGCGCCACAGCCGTAACGGTCCGCGATTTCCAGCGTTCGCTTGGCAAAGCAGATGGCACGGCTGCCCATGCCTATCCCTTCGTGATCGTCCAGAACCAACGCCGGAATACCTTGTCGACCAAGGTCCAGCGCGGCGGCCATACCGATAGGGCCGCCTCCAACTATGACAACCGGGTGGCGCACCGCAACGGGCGCGTCTTGATCTTTTGATTTCTCATAAGGGTAAAGCTTGAAGGCGAGGGAATATCGGTCCTGAAGCATCGAAACACCTAGCTTGTTGAGTTCGGAGGAGATGAGTGGGTTCAGCCTTGCAACTGTTCCCACATTTCCAGATCACGTTTGTCAGTCCAGATGCGAGGGTGGGCGATCCCCCGAGCTTCATCATAGGCACGGCTGACGTTGAATGGCAGGCAGTGCTCGTAGATCGCGTAGTCCTTGAACTTAGGATCGCAGGCGTCGCGCACGGCATCCCAGGCGTCTTTTAGGCTGCCGCCTTTCATCGCAACCTTTTTGGCGGGTTCGTAGGTTGAGTTGACAAAGTCGCGCGTGCTTTCGATGGCCCGTTCGACCGCTTCTTTGCCGATCAGCGCGCCGCCGCGCCCCGGTGCGATGGCGTCGACGTCATAGGCTTTGATATTGTCCAGCGTCTGGCCCCAATCGGCAAAGTGACCATCTCCGCAATAGCAGGCCGAGTGGTCCTCGACGATGTCGCCGGTGAACATGACGTTCTGATCAGGCACATGGATCACCGCATCGCCTGCCGTATGCGCGCGGCCGATCTGTTTGATATCCACGCGGCGGTTGCCCAGATAGACCGTCATGCTGTCGCTGAAAGTGGTGGTGGGCCAGGTCAGGCCGGGGATGCTTTCATGACCTTCAAAAAGGCGCGGAAAACGCTGGAACTCGCTGTCCCAGTCTTCTTGACCGCGTTCCACGACCATCGAGCGCGCTACATCCGACATGATCACCTGCGGCGCGTTGAAGGCCGAGGCGCCCAGAACGCGCACCGCGTGATAGTGCGTGAGTACAACATGGCTGATCGGCTTGTCGGTGACTTCGCGCACCTTCTCGATCACTTTGTTTGCCAGACGCGGCGTGGCCTGCGCCTCGACAATCATGACGCTGTCGTCGCCGATAATGACGCCCGAATTCGGGTCACCTTCGGCAGTAAAGGCCCAAAGGCCCTCGCCGATCTCATCGAAGGTTATTTTCTTTTCTGTCATGTCGCCTTGCGATGCGAATGCTTTAGCCATGGATTTCCTCCGGTGCCCGTAAGGGCGAATTTCGTGTCAGTTGCGTTTGTAGGGATCGTCGAGTGCTGCGAGGACTTGCCCCGTGCATTCGCCGAAACCGATCCGATAGCCGTCGCCTATCGCCGCACCCGTCAAGGTTAGGGTGTCGCCGTCTTCAACAAAGCTGCGGGTCTCACCGGTGTCGAGAGTAAATGGCTCTTTGGCACCCCAGCTGAGTTCCAAAAGGGAGCCGCGATTGTGCTTTTCCGGGCCGGAAATTGTACCCGAGCCCAGCAGATCGCCGGTATTCATCGGGCACCCGGACGTGGTGTGATGGGCCAGTTGCTGAGCCGCCGAATAATACATTTCGTTGTAATTGGTGCGGGCAATGGTTGTAGCCGCCTTGCCCTTAGGAGCCAACGTGACCGACAGATCGATGTTGTATAGCATCGGGCCACAATCCTTCAGGTGGTCCAGCAATTCGAACTCCCGCGCAGGGGTGTCGCAGCGGAATGGCTCAAGCGCAGCTTTGGTCACGATCCAGGAGCTGATCGAGGTTGCCGTGGCCTTGGCCTGGAAGGGCCCCAGCGGCTGGTATTCCCAAGCCTGAATGTCGCGTGCAGACCAGTCGTTTAGTAGTACGTAGCCAAAAATGTTGCTATCCGCCTCTTGCACGGAGATCGGACCATCCGAAGGGGTTCCAACGATGGCGCCCATCTCAAGCTCGATATCGAACCGTTGCGACGGGGCAAACCGGGGCAGGGTGTCGTTTGGACCTTTCAGCTGACCCCAGGGGCGTCGAATGTCCGTGCCCGAAACGACCACTGATGAGGCACGACCGTTGTAACCGATTGGGATGTGCAGCCAGTTCGGGGGCAGCGCGTTTTCCGGTCCGCGGAACATGGTGCCAACATTGAAAGCGTGATGTCGACCCGCGTAGAAATCTGTGTATTCGCTAACGGTGAAAGGCATATGCATCTCGGCATCGTCTTGCGCGACGAGCAGCGGTTCGATTTTATCTCGTTCTTTGGCGCCTTCGGCCAACAGGGTTATCAGCCGGTCCCTCAATGCCACCCAAACAGCCGGGCCCTCTTCCATCAATGGATTCCATAAGGGCAAATCGAAAAGGGGTTCGTCGCTCAGCGCAAGCAGGCCTTCGGCCTCGGCGGCAGAGACGTCGAGGATCATATCACCGATGGCCACACCACAACGGGGTTCGCCGCCTTCGGTCGAAAAAACCCCATAGGGCAGGTTGTTCAAGGGAAAGGGATGGGCTTCATTATTGGCCGATGTCACCCAGGAGTTCATCAAAGGCATTTCATATCCAGACTTTTGTCACGAGCGGATTTGTTGTTTCATTTTTTGCCGGGCGTGCGGTCGAATTTCTTTTCGATGTCTGCCCAGCAGTCAATATAGTCGTCCTGCAAGGGGGCCTCGGTCGCGGCGAAGGCCGTCAGATGCTGTGGGAAGCGGGTTTCGAACATGAAGGACATGGTGTGGTCCAGCTTGTC
>NZ_JBQFPT010000021.1:0-28621 GCF_056536505.1 Ruegeria sp. CL3
GACGGTGATGTCGTCGGCGTCCCGCACGAGGCCGTCCAGACCGGCCGTTTGCAGCGCCATCACAAGGATGTTGAAGTCATCCGAACCGGCCGCGATGTCCACGATGTTGGGGGGAATATCGCCTGCGCCAAGATCGTCATACGCCAAACCGGCCCCTTTGACGTTCGACGCGCTGACAACTGTCAAAGACGTGCCTGCAGGAGGAACGTTGCCGAGAAAGGTGAAATTGTCAGGTAAAAATCCGGGTTGTTCGACTTCCACCAGCTTGTAGATCTCACCATCGTCGCCCGAAAGCTCCCACACGTTCTCGGCGTAGATCCGGCCGTAGTAGCCGACGGTCTCGTCGCTATCGGCCCTGGTCAGCGTTGCGGTTTGCCCAGACAAGTCATCCCCGAATTCATTGAACCTCGCATCGCCTGAAAGGTTCTCGTCATTGTCCGAGACAGAAACTTCCACCGTCGGGCTGAGTGGCAACGTGAATTCCGCGTTCAGTTCGATGCGTCCTGACCCAAAAAGGTCTGCATTCTCAAAAGCGGTAAATTTGTAAGTCGCCATCACGTGTTCCTCCGGGTGTGCCCAAATTGCGTGTGTAATTTTCACACAGTTAACGGACGAAATGTCGCGATGCTGAAAAATGACAAGGGGAGGCGTGGAATTTTTTCACACGAAGCCATAGTGTTCCATCATGAGCGGCAAGCATTCTCTTACCAAGTCGGTTCTGTTCGAACATGCGATCAAGGCGCTATTGCGCCCTTTGACGCGTGCGCTGATTGCGCAGGGGATGACCGCGCCACAGCTCTATCGCTTAGTAAAACAAAGCTATGTGGACACTGCGATAGAAGAACTGGGCCCCGAGGCGACGGACAGTCGGGTCAGCGTCATGACGGGTGTTCATCGTCGCGACGTCAAGGCGATGCGGGCCCATGTTACGTCCGACATCAAACCGGTTCAGCGGCGCGTTTCTACACTCGCGACTGTTGTTGGACGCTGGATGACCGATCCGAAACTCACAGATGAATCGGGCCTTCCAATGCCGATGACGCGGGCCAAGTTTGATCGGCTAGCGGCCCAAACCAACCGCGACATTCGTCCCAGAACTATTCTAGACGAACTTCAGCGTCAGGGTCTTGTAACCGATGACGACGCTTTGCTTGCGCTTAATCCCAAGGCCGTTTTCGGCCCCGAAGATCTGGATCAGAAGCTCGATTTTTTTGCCCGCAACCTTGGCGACCATATGGAGGCCGCGGTCGATAACCTTTTGGCTGAGACCCCGCCTCATTTCGAAAGGGCCGCATTCTTCAACTGCCTTGCAGAAACATCATTGGACGCGCTTGAGGCTGAGGCCCGTAAGACCGGCGCAGAGGCGCTGCGCAAAGTGGCGCAAGAGGCCGCCGCACATCAAAAGGTTGACTACGAAAAAAAGTCGGCCACACACCGTTTTCGATTTGGTATTTATTTTTATCGAGAAGACGAAGAAGAGTGAGTTTACTACGATGACCAGTTGTCGCCCCAATCGCAGAACATTCATTTCTTCCGGGTTGTGTGCAACTCTGTTGCCCGGAGCAGGGGGGGCGCAGTCGACAAAGCGCGATGTCGAAGGTGGTCTTGGGGGCACTGGGATTGTTGGTGTACTGGTGGATTTTGGCAGTTTGATCCTGGCCGGTCAGACGGTTCAAACCACCGAACAGACCCGCGTCGCGACACGATTTGGACCATTGTCCGTTGATCAGTTACGTGCGGGGGACAGCCTGACAGTTGAGGCCGAGCGTTTTGCCTCGGGCAAGGTGATCGCGCGGCGAGTCGAGCTGACTTACCCGCTTGTCGGGGCGGTGACCGCGCTTGACCCCAGCGAGGGCACGCTGGCAGTCAACGGTGTCGCTGTTTTCGTAGAAACGCGGATCACGGGGTTTGGCATTGGGGACCGGGTCGCTGTTTCTGGTTTGTGGCGCGGGGATACTGTTGTTGCCAGTCGCATTTCTAAGGCTCCGGGCCCTTTGGATTTGGTGGCGGGAACGGTAGGTCGTGGCTATGTCTCGGGTGTGCAGCTTTCCAGCGGGGCAACCACACTGGGGCAAAGCGGGCGGTTTGCGACGGTCCTTGGACGCTTTGATACGACGAAGGGCTCGATGGACGTGCAGAAAATTGAATTTGACCGCTTTACCGGCGCTGCGGGGCCGCTCAAATCACTGTCTGTCGAAGGCTGGTTGGAACCAACCAGTGCGGCTCCCGGTTTTCGGATCGCCGGATTGGGGCACAGTTTTGCAAGAAACCTAAACCTTGCGCCTTTCCAAGACCAGCGGGTTTTGTTCAGCGGTCCCTATGCGGGCCGTTTCGCAGCAAATTCGGCGTTGGTACTTCCCGATAACCCCAGCGCGCGGAGGCGGCTGCTTTTGGAAACAAACCTGTGAAACAGACAGGGCGACTGACTCTGCCTGCTACTCTGGCTTCGCCATCGATCAGATGCGCCGTGATCTGCCGCCGTTCTCCATCATAATATTGGGTGCTGTCAGACAAATTCGAACCAGTCTCAGTTTGCTGCGGAAACCGCAGACCTATCCGGAACAAAGTTGACGCCACTCGCTAAGAGCGGCGGCGCGGGTCAGCTTGAAGGTGTCTCGACTGGCTAGCGATCTTTCCTGGTTGAAGTGGTTGTAGACAGAGGAATGGACGGAGGCGAATTTCTGTAGACTTCGCATACGCCTGAACCGTCACATGGCGCGTTCTCTTCGTCGGAACGGCAGGTGCGAATTCTCCACGCGGTTGTTGAGCCACCTGCTCGTCTGTTGTTTTTCCGTAGCACCAAGCTCTCTGAGCGTGGCCCGATACGATGCGAAGCGATCCGTGACGACGTTTTCCGCTTTACCGTGTCGCTTCATCAAATTCCTGAGTAATTTCAGTACTGTAGCCTTGTTTCGGCGTTTGGTGACAACGGCTTCCACCACCTCACCTTCTTGATCAACAACCCGCCAAAGATAGTGCCGCTTGCCATTCACCTTTACAAAAACCTCATCCACGTGCCACTTCCATTTGGAGAACGCGCGCAGGTGCTGAACACGCTTCCGTCGGATCTCAGCCGCAAACATTGGACCAAACCTGTTCCACCAATATCGGACGGTTTCGTGGCTCACGTCGATGCCTCGCTCGTGCAGCAGATCTTGGACGTTCCGAAGCGAGAGCGCGAAACGGATATACAGCATCACCGCCAAGCGGAAAACCTCGGGACTGGTTTTGAAGTACTGCAATGGCGATTGTTTAATTATGCGCGAAGGCTATGAGAGCACCCTGACCCGCTCAAGCAGAGTTCTTCTGACAAGACCAGCGCTAAGGCGAGTTTTTCTGGCAAGTCGCTACCAGTTATTCATCTTTTTCATAAACTATAAATGGCGTTCTCTTAGCGACTTTGTCGTAAAGAACTCGACCGGGATAGTTAAATTCTTGAGTTGTCCAGTAGGTGGTTGGAACACCGTCCTGCTTGGCGATCTGGAAGACAGTTTCGATTAGAGCTCGACCAACACCTTTTCCTCTAACCTGCTGATCAGCGAAGAGATCCATCAAATAACACGTATCCTCCACCGACCACATGAACCTATGGTAAAGATAGTGCGCCAATCCGACCGGTTTTCCGTCCAACTCAGCGATCAGACAGTTGTATTCGCCTGCATCCGTTGACAACAATCTCTTGAACGAAACCTCGTAGACTTCTTCTGAAACAGAGGTCTCGTAGAAATCCAAATATGCCGTCCATAAGCGGCGCCAATCTTCGTTGTCTTTCAATTCAAGCGGACGGATAATTAAGCCTTCCGGCATGGGTGATTTCTCCTGCTTTCCCTTGAGTGCGTACAACCGAGATCGCCCAGCGAAGTCAAATCGGCTGCTGCTCGACATCCAGACGATCATGTCTAAGTGGAATGTCCTCATCCACTGCTTCGTCCAATTCCTGGGCGTATCGATGACCTGAATAAACCGCTGCTGCAATAATCGCCGGCGCGTCGCAATCTCCTATGCGACGAAGGCTGAACGGCAAGTCCTCAGAACTCACCCTCCCCAGCAATCCCCTGTAGAGACCATCATTTGCCTTCCGAGCAGTAACCATCACTATGTTGCCAACCGGAACATTCAAATTTGGACCGCCATAGGCGCACTCCAACTCTGCGATTTCGCCATCAAATTGTTTAAGCGACTTTGACGGCAGGATCTCGACCCCTAAGCGAAGCAAATGCGTTCGTATGCGCCAACGTTCGGACGTATTTCCTGCCCAGTCAGAAACACTGTCAGACGGTGTGACCAGCGTGACGGCATGTCCCTGCTTTATGATTTTTTCAGCAATAACACTGGCCATGTAGTAGCCATCACCATCAAAAACGAGCGTTGGTCCATCAGGAATTTTCCCATCCATGATGTCATCGGGAGTAAAGACACGACCTAAGGCTGACCCTTTTGCGACCGGGGCGAAACGTTCTTCGTCAAAATACTCCTTTCGCCAAGTCGCGCCGGTTGCAATCGCAACGTGGTCAGCATCGACGGCCAAGATATCGTCAACTGTCAGCGGGCTTTCACGGTAGATTTCAACGTTGGGCATCTCCATCAATTGCTGCTCGCGATAATCTTTGACGCGAATGTACTCGCTCATTCCAGGCAGAGCCGCTTCGCGCGAGACCCTGCCACCCAACTCACGAGTAGCTTCCGCCAATTGGACATCATACCCACGCACGCCAAGTGCCCGTGCCGCTTCCAGTCCGGCAGCGCCTGCCCCGACAATCAAGACGCGCGCATCTGAGGATTTCTTACGAATGATTTCAGGGTGCCAGCCTTTGCGCCACTCCTCTCCCATTGTTGGGTTCTGAGTGCATCGAATAGGTACCCCTATCGAGTCACTGGCGTAACAAACATTGCATCCGATACACTCGCGGATCGCTGACAAGCGTCCTTCTTCGATCTTCTTTGGAAGGTAAGGATCAGCGATTGAGGGGCGTGCAGCCCCAATGAAATCCGTAATCCCCCGCCTGACTTGCGAGACCATGGTATCAGGTGACGTGAAGCGACCAACGGTCACGACGGGCTTATCCGTCACGGACTTGACCCAATGCATATAGGGTTCAAGAGCAGCTTCTTTAGTAAAACGGGAGACACCCATCTCAACCGAGTAATCTGCGATGTTGATATCCCACAAATCCGGAAGATCGGAGAGCATCTCAAACATCTCTCGTCGCTCACCATAGATTGGCTGGCCATCCTCGCCGATCTCTTCGTCAGCCGAGAACCGAACGGCCACGGCGCACCGGTCGCCAACGGCGTCCTTGGTTTCCTGAATCAATTCTCGGGTGAGACGCACCCTATTTTCTAAGTTGCCACCATATTCGTCACCGCGCGTATTCACGCGCGGATGCAAAAAATTCGAGATCAGGTATCCGTGCGTTGCATAGACATAGACAACGTCAAATCCAGCGTCCCGTGCCCTCAATGCGGCCTTTCGATGCCAGCGGCGTAGATCCCGGATGTCCTGCTTGTCCATTGCACGGGTCTGAAAAGGGTGCCCTTTCGTATTGGGACGGCTGTCGACGTCCATGCTCGGCAACCGGGAGAACAAGTTGTTCGAGTTGGCGCCTCCGTACCATAGTTCAGCACCTGCAAGGCTGCCGTATTCGTGCACCGCGTCCGTCATCAGTGCGTGCGCCCGAACATCACTGTCATCCCAAAGCGACGCGTAGGGATGCGGAAGGTCGTCGGATGATGGGTGGATCGAGTTGTATTCAGTGCATATGACGCCCCACCCTCCTTGCGCCTTCACTTTACGCATAGCAGCAAGAGTACGTGGGTATTGCCAACCCATACCTGTACAGTGTGGCACCTGATAAAACCGGTTTGGCGCAGTAACTGGCCCGATTTGGACTGGTTCGAAAAGGATGTCGTAGCGAGAGTCCCTGCCCATTTATTTGTCCTTATTTTGGCTGCGCCATGCGCCGCCTGATCTTGTCTGGAATATCCGGTCTGAGAGCCATTCTGCTTCAATCACCGTTGTTGAACGCGGGCATTCGAAAGTGATCCGGGTAGACCTTGGCAAGAAAGGCGGCGATGTGATCCCGGGCGACAGAACGTTGAAAGTTCTCGGGATAGGTCAAAAGCTCCAACCAGATTCCGTCGTAGAGAGATTCCAGAATATTGGCGACTTGCCTTGGCGGCATGTCCTTGTATCCACCGTCTTCAGCAATCTCTGAACACAGTCTCAGTGCTACGTCGTACCGCTCCTGATCGATATCATTGATCAGATTGCGATAGACTTTGCGCCGTCCTGCCTCTCCAAAAAACGCAAACCAAACGGCTAGCTTTTTTGGCGTGCAAATCTGCGGGTGAAAGTGCGCATCGACGATCGCCAACAATTTTTCAGGCGCTGACAAACCTGCGTTTTCATAGGCTTCCAACCACTGTTCGTGGTGTTCCTTTGCTAGAAACAGCAACGTTTCTTCCAGCAAGTTCTGCTTACTTTTGAAGTGGAAGTTGACGATGCCCAATGACAAACCTGCAGTCTCGGTCACTGTGGACATGGTCGTTCCACCAATCCCGTTTTCGGCAATCGAGTCGATTGTCGCATCGATGAGTTGTTGTCTCCTCACCTCCTTGGACTCGGTACGCCGCCGTCCCTCAGGGTTTGTTTTTTCGATTGGCGATTGTCTCACCAAAATACATCCCATCTACTAAGAACTTCTTTTGTCTTGCCTGCCCCCAACAGCCGTTCTCACTCCGCGTGTGGACGATTGACATCTTAGCGATAGATGCCATTGATTGAACGATCATTCAATGGAAAAGACGAAATGATGAGAAAACATCCGGACGTACGCAATCGCAGATCTAGAGTTCCGACCAAAAAGTGAAAACCGGATCGTGCACCAAAGAAATAACTCTACGATGCAAAGCCCCCAAAGGCTCAACGCGGCCTTCAATGGCGGCCCAAGCCGCGTCTGCCTGCGATTGATCCCTGAACTCTATAACAGCCATAAGCGTATGGTTGCGCAGCTCGTCGGTATCGTAACCACTTGCGGGGATGCGCCTGCACAAAGGCGTACTTTCGGCGGCAAGGTCCGTCTTGATCAAGTGTTCGACAAACGCGTTCCACGCCTGCTCGAATGCATCGAGCTCGACGGTTGGTTTCAATTCGAATTGGTTCAAAAGTCTTGGCATTCGTCACATACTGTCCGGCAAGTATCACGAGCCAAACCTACGCAGTTCCCCCCACAAGGCAAGC
Source organism: Ruegeria sp. CL3 (assembly GCF_056536505.1). Classification (NCBI taxonomy): domain Bacteria; kingdom Pseudomonadati; phylum Pseudomonadota; class Alphaproteobacteria; order Rhodobacterales; family Roseobacteraceae; genus Ruegeria; species Ruegeria sp. CL3. Next base: position 7,241 of record NZ_JBQFPT010000021.1, read on the forward strand.
GCGAGGCCACTAGATGATCCGAAACGAAAACCCAGTCATTGCGAATAGCCTGTGGTCAGCAACAGCAGGCTATTCATCAGAATGTCCGCAACTGGTTGGCGAACAGCACTCTGACGTGACCGTAATTGGCGCCGGGTTCACCGGGCTTTCGGCAGCACTTCACCTGGCCGAGAAAGGCGTCAAACCTGTTGTCATCGATGCGCATCATCCGGGCTGGGGAGCTTCTGGACGCAATGGCGGTCAAATCAATGTAGGCCTAAAGGACGGACCGACGGGCATCAAAACCAAATTTGGTGACCTCTGGGGGACTAGAATGATCCGAATGGCCGGTGAAGCCGCCAATCTTGTGTTCGACTTAATCGCTCGGCACGGGATTGAGTGCGACGCAAATCGTCCAGGCTGGCTGCGCGCGGCGCATACTCACAAAACACTCAGTGAACTACACAAACTAGCCGAGGATTGGGACAACCACGGCGGTGGCATGATGCGGCTTGATCAAAGCGAAATGCAGCGACTGACCGGGACCGAAGCTTACCTTGGCGGCGTTCTGGATCGCCGCGGCGGTGTTTTGCACCCGCTAAATTATGCACTTGGGCTGGCCGAAGCTGGTCGCCGCAACGGCGTGCAAATCTTCGGTGGAACGCCCGCCAATCAGATTTTGTCAGAGGCCGGTCGCTTTCGGATTGAAACTCCCAAAGGAGCTGTCATCTCAGAAAAAGTGCTGATCTGCACGAACGCCTATTCTGGAGATCTGTATCCGCGGTTGGCTAAATCAGTTTTGCCCGTTCGCTCGGTTCAAGTAGCCACGTCGCCCCTTTCCGACAATGTCCGCCAGTCAATTCTGCCAGAAGGCAACGCTTTGTCAGACGCACGACGCTTGCTTCTATACTTCAGGCAAGACGCGGAAGGTCGCTTTCTGATGGGAGGACGCGGCACATACAACGACAATTCCACTCTCAAACAAATTGAGCGGTTGAAACGCATTTCTGTTGAACTTTTCCCCCAATTATCTGGAGTTCAGTGGGAATACGAGTGGGGCGGCTTTGTTGCATTGACGAGAGATCACTATCCACACCTGCATGAGCTCACTCCGGGGGTTATGACAGGATTAGGATATAATGGGCGCGGCGTCGCCATCGCTACGGCAATGGGGCGCGTCCTCGCCAAATGGGCGACTGGAACCAAATCAGACGAGCTGGAATTTCCTGTCACCGCCCTCAGACCACTGCCTTTCTCCTTTGCGAAAGAGACTCTGGTCGAAGCAGAAATCCTACGCTTGAAACTCTTAGACAAGTTGGGCCTTTAGAAGGCCAGCAAACAGCGCCGCCTAGCGGTTTTGGGAGAAGAAGCGATAGGTCAACGCGATAGCGGCCAATGAGAGACCTGAGCCGTATCCGATCCAAACGCCGTTGGGTCCCAGTCCAAGCCAAAAGCCCAGCGCATATCCAAGCGGCAAAGCAAAGACCCAATAGGCAATCAGGGTAATGGCGACAGGAACATGATTGTCCATCATGCCCCGAAATGCGCCTAGCATTGTCCCTTGCACACCATCTGCAATCTGCATTGCTGCAATCACAAGGAACATCGATATCGCGAGAGAAACGACCTCTTGGTCATCTGACAGGCTATTTGCCAAAGGGGCACGTCCAAACAAAATTCCAGTGACGACCACGGTCATCCAACCAACAACAACCAACAACGAAGCCAACACAATCGGCTTGAGCCTGTCTTTTTCATCGGCACCAATTGCTTGAGCTACGCGTATAGAAATCGCAATCGAAACGCCTAATGGCACCATGTAAATGACGTCGCTGACTGCCGAAACGATTTGATGGGCGGCGAGCGCGGCGGCGCTGAACCAACCAAGCATAAGGCCGGCAACTGCGTAAGCGGCCCCCTCCCCCAAATAGCCAACGGAGATAATGAAACCTTCTTTGAGCTGCGCTTTGACCTCGGACCTGTCGAAACTCGCGGCTCTCAGAAGGCCTCTCTTTCTTTTCCATACTCGTATGATCACGAGCGCCATTATCAACGGCATTATCTGAGACAACAGACTTGCAATCCCGGCGCCAACAAGACCCAGACCTGGCCAGAAACCAACTCCGTGGATCAAAACATAGTTCGAAGGGATGTTGAAACCGACCGCAAGAAACGCAAGACCAACCCCAATCCAGGGACGGTTCATGGCGTCAAAAAGAGCCTTCAGAGTATAGAAAATCGTAAAGGGCACCAAAAGAAGGCTCATCGCGATCCAGTACCCGCCTATTAGACTGACCACTTCAGGCGGCTGCCCAATCCAAGAGAGAGCAGGCTTAAGGCAGATCATTGCAACAGCGCCAACTGACCCCACGACTAGGGAAACAAAAACCCCGGCGTTTGTTGCTGCTGCCAGCCCTTGGTCACTTGTTTTCCCAAAAGCTTCTGCCATGCGCACACCAATTGCAGACACAAAGCCGTAGAGCGCTGAATAGAAAATGATCAGCACCGAGGCCGTAATTGAGACCGCCGCCAGAGGAAGTGTGCCCAACGGGGCCACCATCACTGTGTCGACGACACCAATCAAAGCAGCAGCAGCAAGAGAAATGACTATCGGAAAAGCAAGCCGCGCAAGGTAACGCGCCTCTTTTAAGATGGCGCCCCAGGATGGCCGAGGCCGCTGCGATATCCGCACTCGCGTCATATTGTGGGGCCTTTCAGTCGAAATTGACTAAGCCGAATCTCCAAGTAATTCTGGAACCAAACGAACAAGGCATCCCCAGGCAGCTTGCTCCGCCTGCTTTCGGCTCAGGCCTTCCGGAGCGAGATGCAATCGTTGCCAATAACCATCCGTTAATGTCTCCATCCATTCAGCCATTTGATCTGCTGAAGTAACGTCGTCTGCTGAGAGCAATTCTTTCCAGATCAACCTCAAGGTCTCTCTTCGACGTGTCTCAAAATGCTCGGCAACTTCATCATACTGCAGTTGAAATCGAAGCTCGCCCCAGAATGCATACCAAAGGGGTAAGACATCCGGACCACACGCATCAGGGTGGAAGTCAGCTTTTATCAAAGCCCTTATCTTTTCGGCGGGCTTGTCCCCTGCTCGCTCTAAAGAAGCTGTCCATTGCTCTTCGTAACGCTGGTACAGGTCACGCAAAGTTTCGGTCAGAAGACCTAGCTTTGATTTGAAATAAAATGCCGCAACACCCTGAGAAAGCTCTGCCTCAGACGCGACTGTTGCAAGCGTCGTTTTTGCCAATCCATGGGTCAATATTGAGCGGCAAGCTGCGTCCAGCAGCTGCCGGCGACGACGATCTGCGTTCTCCTTCCTCTCTTTGCGAGGACGTTTCCGCTCAGCTTCGACCAATTGTCGCTCCTCCTACGAATGCAGCCATCTACAGCGCGCAAAAAAGATGCGTCAATAGCTTGAAATTTATTTGAGCGCTCAAATAAACTTTACGAACGCGCACCCGATCTGTAAACGGGAGAGAAGGGGATGGAGAAATTTGACGGTTGAGAACAGATACGATGTGATTGTGGCCGGCGCTGGTCACAACGGATTAACCGCTGCAGCCTATTTGGCGCGCGCTGGCATGCGTGTTTTGGTGGTCGAAAAGAACGACTGGATCGGTGGCGCCGCAGTCAGCCGGTCGCTACACGAGGGCTGGACATACTCGAATTGCTCATACGTTTGCTCTCTTTTGCGGCGCGAGATTGCCAGGGACCTTGAGCTACCAAAATACGGACTTCAGGTAATTCCGTATGAAGGCGGCGCGAGCTTTACGCGCGATGGGGATTACTTCGCCTACTATTCCGATCACAACGCACTGAAGCGTGAGATGGCACGTCATTCCGCAAAAGATGCCGACGCCTATCGCCGCTATTCGCGAGCCATCATGCGGCAATGCCGTTTTATCCGTCCGTTTTTACTTCGGGACGCACCGGACCCCGCTTCTCTCCATCCGCGCGATCTCGGCGAACTGGCGTACCTCGTAAAAAAAGCACATGGTTTGGGCAGTCGGGAGCTTGGTGAAACGCTGAAATTCTGGACAATGTCCATTGGTGACTTTCTGGATGAGCATTTCGAAAACGACTTGATTAAGGCCCATTTGGCAGGCTCAGGCATTATCGGCACCGGCCTCGGAGTGTACTCACCCGGAACGGCATATGTGTTGCTGCACCACTACATGGGTGACATTGACGGCGGCATCGGAGCATGGGGCTTCGCGCGTGGAGGGATGGGTGCAATTTCGAATGCCATTGCTGCCTCTTTCAAGGATCACGGCGGTACTATCCACACAGGTTCGGGGATTGAGAAAATCCTCAGCAAAGACGGACGCGTTGAAGGCGTAGCTTTGGAGGACGGCAAGGTTTTTCATGCCCCTGTCGTTGCCTCCAATATGGATATCAAACGCACAATTCTGCACCATTTAGATATGGCCGAGTTGCCGGATGATTTCACCAAGGCGGTGCGAAACTTCAAAATTCGGGGGTCCTCGGCAAAGCTCAATATTGCGCTTGACCGCTTTCCAAATTTCCCTGCAGCACACGAGCACACCAGCTTCCTCAGGGGTGATTTGCATGTGTCGCAGAGCCTCTTTGAACTTGAAAAGGCCTATGATGATTGGAAAGTCGGACGCTGGTCGGAAAAGCCTTATATCGACATGCTCATCCCAAGCCAGATTGATCCGACTATGGCGCCGACAGGTGCCCACATGATGACGGTTTTCGTCCAATATGCGCCTTATGACTTAGTAGTCGACGGCGTTAGATCTGCCGAGAATTGGGACGACAAACAGCGCAACGCGCTGGCAGAAACTGTACTCGAGCAGATGTCTGTGGCGTGTCCCGACATTCGCGAGCGCGTTGTTCATATGGAAGTTCGTTCACCATTGGAAATTGAGCGCGAGGTCGGTCTGACAGAGGGCAACATTTTCCAAGGCGAACTAACTTTTGATCAGCTTTTCTTCAATCGGCCTGTCCCAGGTTGGTCGCAGTACAATTTACCTATCAAGGGGCTTTATCTGTGCGGGTCGTCCGCCCATCCTGGCGGTGGGGTTATGGGGGCCCCAGGTGCAAACGCTGCCCGCGCTATTCTCAGGAAAGAAACACGGCATGGCCGAATGAAGGGGTATGCCGCATGAGCCAATTTGATGCGATTGTCATTGGCGGCGGTGTAAACGGCCTGATCGCCGGAACACTCCTTGGTCGACGCGGCAAGAATGTCTGTATCATTGAGAAATCCGACAGGTTCGGCGGCATGGCGTCTTATTCTGTGGACGGCGGTCCGACCCTTGCACATTCGCTATATAACCTGAGCCCGCGGGCATTGAGTGACATCGGCATAGATCTTCGACACCCTGTCCTGTCCGGCAAACCCGTCTCAACGGTCTCTCTGTCTGAGGATGGGCGGCACATCGTCTTCAAGAACGACGGCGTGTATTGGAGCGACGGGACAAAACACCGGGAATCAGATGCCTGGTCTGATCTGACACGCCAATTGACTACGTATGGAGACCTTTTGCGCCAACTCGCCGAGGCTCCACCTCCTGGGGGTCAAAAAGCCATCCTCTCCCGAGGTGGGCTGAATGAGTTTTTGCGCCTGGCAAAACTGGGCATCGGCCTGAAAAAGCTGGGCAAATATGAAATGCGGCGTTTCCTGCAGGTCGTCTTATCCAATGTCCACGACATTGTCCTGGATGACCTGTCGGAAGGACCGGTGGCTGGAATGCTTGCTGCTGATGCAATCTGGGGGACAGCCACCGGTCCAAGATCTCCGGGCACTGTGTTCAATCTGATCTATCGTTTGGGTCACGGAGGGACCATCACTCGACCAGCAGGCGGTATGTCCGCGCTGTCCGATTTGATGGTGGAAGCTGCGCGAAAGACGGGTTGCGTGCTGATGCCGGACACTGAAGTATCCCGCATTCTGTTGGACAACGATGCCGTCTCCGGAGTGGAAACAACCGATGGACGAACCATTGCCGCACCTAATGTGCTCAGCAACCTTGCCCCAAAACTAACAAGCCGAATGACCGGCCCCTCTGCCTTTGACATCGAAACGATGCGGCGAGTGCGAAATATACGGGCGCGTGGAACAACGGCCAAGGTCAATCTACGGCTCAAGGATAGCTCCGCCCTGCCCAGCCTGAGTGACGAATTGGCACACGAACGTCTGATCTATGCTCCTTCTGTGGAATACGTCGAAGCTGCGTTCAATCCGGCTAAGTATGGTCAAATGTCCAAAGCACCTGTGATTGAAGCTTTCAAAATGCAGACAGCCGACGGGGCAAGCTGGCTGTCAACGATAGTGCAATATGCGCCATCTGACCTTGAAGGCGGCTGGACTAAGAAGGCAAAGGAACAGCTTGCGGAAATTACAGTTGAAACTCTTAGCCGCGCCCTGCCCGGCTTGGGTGATCAAATTGCAGGTATGCAGGTCATAACACCGGATCAAATCGAAAGCGCAACCGGAGCGCCCGGCGGGCACTGGCACCATGCAGAAATGTCCTTGGACCAGCTCCTTACACTTCGGCCCGCGAACGGGATGTCCAGATACTCCATGGGGCCGAAAGGGCTGTTCCAATGCGGTGCAGCAACGCATCCCGGTGGCGATGTCATGGGCCTCGCTGGTCGCAATGCGGCCTTGGCGGCGCTGGAGGCTCAGCCATGAGCATCTTTACCGATCCAAAACTCGGTTTGATACCCGGGCCGTTTCACAAAAAACTCGAAGAGCAAAATCGCGCAAAAAATTGGTACGATTGGGCCGGCTTTGCTGCCCCGGGTTTTCTGGACAGTGTCGAGTTCGAGTACTTCGCGCTGCGAAATCAGGCATCCTTGTTCGACATCTCGCCAATGCACAAATACCGATTGACCGGGCCAGACACGACCGCGATGCTCAATCGCCTCGTGACACGGGACGTCCGAAATATCAACGTTGGTCGCGTGGGGTACGCGGTCTGGTGTGATGAAGAGGGTATGGTCATCGATGACGGGACTCTTTTCCACCTTGACGACAACGATTGGCGCCTTTGTTGTCAGGAACAAATGCTGACATGGCTACTCGACGCTGCATGGGGTTTTGACGTTTCAGTCGTCGACGAAACTCACAGTGTTGCTGGACTTTCGCTGCAAGGGCCGACCTCTTATGCAGTTTTGGAAGCCGCTGGTTTAGATGTCAGCAAGCTGAAGCCATTCGATCTCGCTCAAATTGAACACAGTCTCATGATCTCGCGGACGGGTTTTACTGGTGACTTAGGTTACGAGCTCTGGTGCGACTGGGACAAGGCAGAAGCGCTTTGGGACAGAATTTGGAAAGGTGGCACACATCAGGGACTGCGCGCCATTGGATACGAAGCTGTAAACTTGGCCCGCATCGAAGCCGGTTTTCTGACCGCAGGTGTGGATTTTAAACCGGTTCATGCGACCGAACGGTTGCACCGAGGCCAAACACCCTTCGAACTTGGTCTGGGTCGGCTAGTCGATTTCAACAAAGGACATTTCAATGGCCGGCGAGAGCTGCTGTCCAAGCGAGAGAATCCAAGAAGCCTCCTCCTACGTTTCGATGTCGAAGGATTCAAACCCTCGGAAGGGTCGTTGATCTACAATCGACGCAAAAAAGAAGTTGGGCACATAACATCCGGGATATGGTCGCCGACCGCCAAGCGCAGCATTGCGTTGGCCCATGTCCGTATGCCGGATGCTGGCCGGTCATCTGGCTTAAAGGCCGAGATTTACACTCTGCAAGAAGGCAAATGGCGCACCAGGATGGCGCGCCTCACTCCTGTCACCAAAGCCTTTTTCGCACCGCCCCGCGCACGAGCTACGCCACCGGCCCGCACCTAAAGGAGAAGCAGACGTGAACACCCTGGATAATACACCAACCGACGGCGACCTTGTCGCTTGGGATCGCGACCATCACCTACATCCTTGGGCCGGAACCGACGGCTTTGGGTCCGACGAGTACATGCGGGTAAATACAGCGGATGGTATCTATCTCTGGGATGCTGCCGGGAAGCGATATATTGATGGCCCTGGCGGAATGTGGTGCACACAGATCGGATACGGGCGTCAAGAGATGGCCGATACCATTTCCCAACAGGTTATGAAGATGCCCTATGCGTCGCCGTGGTCGTTTACGACCGAACCCGCGGCCGTTCTGGCGCGAATGATCGCGGAACGTACACCAGGCGATCTGAACACGGTGCACTTCACGACCGGTGGGTCTACCGCCGTTGACACCGCACTGCGGACCGCACTTTTCATGAACAATCGGCTTGGCCGACCGGAGAAGAGGATCGTGATCGGCCGGGAAAAAGGCTACCACGGATCAACCTTTCTCGCCGCGACTGTCACTGGAAAAGAACGTTTCGAAACAAGCTTTGAAAAAGCTCAGGATCTGGTGCGTTTTCTGCCCGACGTGAATCCCTACCACCGGCCAGAAGGCATAACAGTTGATGTATGGTGCGACGCCAAAGTTGCTGACCTTGAGAGCCTGATTGCTGACGTAGGCGCCGACCGTGTTGCCGCCTTTATCGCGGAACCGATCCTGTGTTCCGGTGGCGTGATCGTTCCACCTCCGGGTTATCACAAGCGCACGCTCGAAATTTGCCGGGCAAACGACATTCTGTACATTTCGGATGAAGTCGTAACCGGCTTTGGTAGGTTGGGACACTGGTTCGCCTCAGAAGACGTCTTTGGCATCGTCCCTGACATTATTACCTGCGCAAAAGGTTTAACCTCGGGCTATCTGCCGTTAGGTGCCTGCATAATCTCGGACGCAGTAATGAAACGCATTTCAGACGCACCGGGCGACGATGTTTTCTACAACGGCTACACATACTCCGGGCACCCTGTGAGCTGCGCGGCTGCCATTAAGAATATTGAAATCATGGAGCGCGAGGACATTCTAGGACACGTTCAACGCGTCACACCGCATTTCCAGGACCGCCTAAATCAAATAAAGGAGAAGTTTCCGATAGTTGGGGATGTGCGCGGTGACGGGCTCCTCGGGTGCATAGAATGTCGCCCTGGACTGAACGTCGAGAGTTACGAAGCGCATGTGAAGTTTGGACAGAAACTGGACGATGCGTGCGAGGAGATGGGACTCCTCTTGCGACCATTTGGAAACATGGCCGTGTTCTCGCCCCCTCTGATCATAACTCCGTCGCAGATAGACGAAATGTTCGACATCATGGAAGCTGGTATGGCGCAGGTCAGCAAGGACTACGACGCATAACGGTCATCGCGTCCATTTAAAGTTCCAGTCAGATCAGGCAGGTTTCCGACCACGGATGTGATGCGGGCAATGCTCTCCGGTTTTCAACACTGGCTGCATAGCGTCCCAGATCTCGATCTGATGTTCAATAAACTCCGCACCATGACGAGCTTCCCAGTCGGCTCGGTTTGGCCCGGTCAATTCCTCCAGTTCATCAGCTGATATCTGAGCATACCAAGCGTTGCGGTTGACTAACTCTACGTCTTCAAAGCCAGCCAGCTCCATAGCAGCTCGGTACTTAGAGGGCGACGCCATCTGAAACTCCAAGGCTTCCATCTTTACGTAGTGCGCCATTTCCGGTGACATCTCACCATCATGATTGGTCAGCCAGTCAGAAGCAGCGAAATAACCGCCTGGTTTGAGCACACGATAAGCTTCCGCAGCCATCGCTACTTTGTCGGGGATATGGATGATCGAGTCCTTCGAAAACACTACGTCAAAAGTACCATCTTCGAATGGCATTGGACCTGGAGTGACCTGTATGATATCGACCTTTCTCTCCAGATCCGCCTGCCCAACTCGCTCTTTCGCAGCCGCGCAAACCGGGGCCTCAACATCAATCCCCGTAACTCTAGCGGCGCCGAACTCCCGTGCCATCAACACTGCAATGGCCCCAGATCCGCATCCGATATCAAGGATATGCTTATCTTTCAGATCAATCCCTTTAACAACACGCGCAACTTCTTCAGGGCCTCCCGGTGAAAGAAACCCCTCTCCCCAGAGCTCCTCCAGAAAGCTGATTGCCTGTTGGTCATATAGGATCTCGTCTGACATAGGATTCCCCCGCATCTGATTGTCAGTCAGTCACTGCAGTGAAACCTTTTCTCTCATCTCAGACAAGCTTTATCGCGAAATCGCAGGTCATAGATTCAGCTATAATTGAATGATCATTCAGTCAGTAGACAGCAAGTGATTTGACTGGTATTCGGAGAAAAGAACGCCTAAAAGGATTTTCTCGCAATGGCTGACACCCTACCGACGCATGCCCAAACCGTGATTATTGGCGGGGGGTCGATCGGCGCGAACACGGCCTATCACTTGACTAAGCTTGGCCATACCGATGTTGTCGTTCTGGAACAGGGGCAACTGACATCAGGGACCACTTGGCATGCCGCCGGCCTGATAGTAGCCGGCCTTCTCAAATCCGAAGCTGAGTGCGCTATCTACACGCACGGTCGAGACCTTTATGCGAAACTAGAGAAGGAAACCGGTATATCCACAGGTTTCCGCGACGTTGGATATCTGCAGATTGCAACCAATGAAGAACGCCTGCATGAGATGCGTCGCGTCGCAGCCTTCATGCGGCGTTTTGGGATAAACAACCACGAAGTCTCAGTAAAAGAAGCGCAGGATATGTTCCCTATAGGGGACCTCTCAGACGTCGTTGGAGCGTTCCTCATTCCGGAGGACGGTCGGGCCAACCCGGTGGACGTGACAATGTCTCTGACCAAGGGAGCCAAAAACAGAGGCGCACGTTTCTTTGAAGGTGTGCGGGTTGAAGAGATTTTAGCCAGGAACGGCACTGCGACCGGGGTCCGCACTGCGAACGGTCATACTATAACAGCCGAAAACGTTGTGATCTGCGGAGGCATGTGGTCTCGCCAACTTGGTGCAAAACACGGTGTAAATCTACCGCTCCAGGCGGCTGAACACTACTACCTGATAACGGAAAGTATCCCGGGCCTACCTCGCGATCTACCCGTTCTCGAAGACCCTTCCACCTACACTTATTACCGTGAAGAAGTCGGCGGGATGATGTTAGGGCTTTTTGAGCCCGGCGCTGCGGCTTGGAAGCTCGATGGTATCCCGGATGAATGGCAATTCGGAGAGATTGAACCAGATTGGGAACGTGTTGGGCCCGACCTGGAGAAAGCCTATTCGCGCGTGCCTGACACCATGAACTACGGTGTCAAAAAACTATTCTGCGGCCCTGAGAGCTTTACGCCTGATCTTGCGCCGCTTGTTGGCCCGACGCCTGAACTGCGCAATCTCTGGGTTGCATGTGGGATGAACTCACTTGGCATCCTGAATGGCGCGGGTACGGGAATGGTTTTGGCCCATTGGATGGTGGACGGCTTGCCGCCCATCGATGTTACCGGCATCAACGTCAATCGCTTTTCCCGTGAAATGGCGACACCGGCCTTTCGACGCGACAGAACACCTGAGTTGCTGGGAAAGCTCTTTGGTCAGCACTACCACAATGAGAACTACAAAACGGCCAGGAACGTTAAGCGTTCAATGCTCTATGACCGTCTCAAAGCGGCCGGAGCCTTTTTCGGCGAAGGAAATGGTTGGGAACAACCTGATTGGTTTGCTCCGACGCCCGAAGAGGCCAAAGTCGAGAAATACAGTTGGCATCGCCAAAATTGGTTTGAATGGCACGCTGAAGAACACCGGGCAGCACGCGAGGATGTCATCTTAATGGACATGACATCAATGGCGTGTTTCAGCGTCGAAGGACCGGATGCCTGCGCCCTCCTCTCTCGCCTTTCCTGCAATGACGTTGATGTTGAACCCGGTCGCGTCGTCTACACGGCCTGGGTAAATGAACGGGGTGGGTTTGAGGCTGACCTTACGGTTACCCGGCTATCCGATCGGAAATACTGGGTCATCGTGGGAGAAAACTCGGCGGGTCATACCGAGATGCGCATGCGACGGCACATCCTGGACAACGAGAACGTTGTTATTACAGACATCACCGCAGGGCGCTGCCAAATCAACGTTCACGGCCCAAAGTCGCGTGAACTATTGAGCAGAATATCCGGAGCTGATTTGTCGGACGAAGGTTTTCCCTTCATGACGGCGCGTGAAATCGACATCGGGTACGCCGTAGTTATGGCCTATCGCGTGACGTTTATTGGCGAACTCGGCTGGGAACTTCACGTACCGGCCACTCAGGCCATTCAGACCTACGATCTGATTATGGAAGCAGGTCGAGATCTGGGTGTTCGCAATGCTGGAATGCAAACTCTCAACTCCCTACGGCTAGAGAAGGCTTATCGTGATTTCGGAATTGACGTGGACAACACGGACAACCCAATTGAGGCCGGGCTTGGTTTTGCCGTCAAATTGGACAAACCCGGTGGCTTCATCGGCAGGGAAGCACTCGCCACGATCAAGGCGAAAGGCACGCCCAACAACCGGATGTTGCAGTTCCTGCTAAAAGACCCAGAGCCTCTCATGTACGGCAATGAGATGATTTATCTAAACGGCAATGAAGTCGGATATATTCAAGTTGGCGGATATGGGCACACGCTCGGCGCTGCCGTCGGCATTGGTTTCGCCGAGATTGACGAACCGTTGACCGCGGACATAGTCGCAACTGGGCATTGGCAGATCGAAATCGCAGACGAGAAATACGACGCGGCAGCCTCGTTAAAGCCGCTCTATGACCCAGGCATGCACAAAATAAAGCGCTGAAGCCATATTGTTCGATGCTTTCGCTCAGACTGGAAAGTGTTTTGGGAAGAACCGCGACAGCGAAAGCATGCAAACATCCCTGAATTCCCGACGATCAGCCACTTTTGGATACAACATCAAACTTAGCCAGGCCCCGTCTGACATCGCCTCTACGGCCCGAGCTGTTTTTTCTGGATCAAGATCGTCGTAGCCGCCGTCGGCAATCAATTCACCACATAGGTGCAAAATTCTATCATATCTTTCGTTGTCATATTTATTATGAATCTTCAAGTAATTAGGCCGATACTTCGCTTGCCCCCAGAAGGCAAACCAGACGGCCAACCGCTTGTGGGTACAAATGCTCTTGTCAAAGTCCGCTCGAATAATCGCAGCCAGCCGATGTGCGGCTGTAGGTTCCGCAGCCTCATAGTATTTGAGCCAATTTTCATAGTGTTCTTGTGCAAGGAAACCCAGCGCGGCGTCATACAAAGCTTCCTTACTGTCGAAGTGATAATTCACCACGCCATGGGACAGATTGGCTGTTTCTGTCACGTGTTTAAGCGTCGTGTCAGAAAACCCGCGTTTCGAGATCGAGTCTATGGCGGCCATGATCAACTGTAAGCGACGAACTTCGGGAGGTTCGGTGCGTCGTTTTTTCTGAAGCTCATGCGTCTCCAATTTAACTCTCCTCTCGTTCAGCCATTTGCCTGTCCAACAAATCCGCTCTCTGTTGCCGGAACATAATTATTGCTGCGATAGCGACACAGATAGCGATCACAAGAATCATGATGGTTGCTAGCGCGTTGATGTCCGGCCTGAGGCCCAGTCGAATGCGCGAAAAGATCAAAATTGGCAAGGTATTTGCGCCTGGGCCGGTAACAAAACTTGCTATGACCAAGTCATCGAGAGACAGCGTGAAGGCCAGCAACCATCCCGAAATTAGTGCCGGCGTCAGCTGTGGGATCGTTATGGCCGTCAGAACTTTGAACGGTTTTGCGCCAAGATCGGCGGCGGCTTCTTCCAGTGTTTGCCCCACACCGGTTAAGCGTGCCTGAATTGTTACCGCCACATAGGCCATGGAAAAGGTAATATGCGCGATCGTAATCGTCGCAAAACCGCGCTCAGCAGGCCATCCGATCAGCTGGTTCAGCGAGATGAAGAAAACCAGCAAGGACAATCCGGTTATCACCTCGGGCATCACCAAGGGCGCGACCAACATGCCACCAAACAAGGTCCGCCCCTTGAACCGTCCAAAGCGCACCATAGCCAGACCTGCCAAGGTGCCAAGCGCCGTGGCAAAAGTAGCGTTGACAACGGCAATCTGAAGACTGAGTGAAACAGCACTCCAGACTTCCGCAGATTGAAAAAGCTCTTTGTACCAGCGCAACGACCATCCACCCCAAACCGGTACCAGCTTGGAGTAGTTGAATGAGTAAATAACCAACAGGATCATTGGGATGTAAAAGAATGCCAGTCCCAAGGTCAGCATGATGGTTAAGAAACGGGAGCGTTTGGCGTACATCTATTGCTCCTCCGCTGCTTTGCCTTGGTAGTGCTGGAAAACCATGATTGGCAGCACCAGTATGAACAGCAGAACAATCGCAACTGCGGCGGCCACTGGCCAATCGCTGTTTCTAGAGAACTCATTGTAGAGAACCCGCCCAATCATCTGCACGTTGCCGCCACCTAACAGATCGGGGATAACGTACTCGCCGGTCGCAGGGATAAAGACCAGCAGTGAACCAGCGACAATTCCAGGCATCGTCAGAGGCAATGTGATTTTGAAGAAAGTGTTCGTTGGTTTGGAACCAAGGTCAGCGGCCGCCTCGTTCAGGCTGTTGTCCAACTTCTCCATATTCGCGTACAGCGGCAGGATCATGAACGGCATATAGGTGTAGACGATCCCGATATAGACGGCGAATTCCGTGTAAAGCATGCGGATCGGCTCATCGATCACCCCCAGCGCTATCAGAAGGTTGTTGATCGTGCCTTGATCCGCAAGCAAGCCCATCCACGAATAGACCCGCAACAAGAAAGACGTCCAAAACGGAAGAATGATTGCAAACAACAAGAGCGGCTTCGCGACCGGCCCCGATCGTACAATTGCATAGGCAATAGGGTAGCCAAACAAGAGGCACAAGAACGTACACGTTGCTGAAATCTTGAGTGAATTTACGTAAGTGTCAAAGTAAAGGCTGTCTTCCCAGATGTAGACAAAATTGTCGAAGACCAGGCGGATTGTCATGATCCCTTCGCCTGTCCACTCAATTAAACTTGTGAATGGCGGGCTCGCAATCGCCAGCTCAGCTAAGCTTATCTTTGCGACAATGAAGAACGGTGCCAGAAAGAATACAAGCAACCAGAAGAACGGTATGACGGTGACGATCTGACGCCATCTGCTCTGGATACGCCGCATCACTAAACGGATCATGGGTTGTCGTTCAAACTTCAGCGGTTCGGACATATCCTCGGTGAAATCCGTCATGAGTGGAGCAACATGGCGCTAGACGGATCCCAACTGATATTCACCTTGTCTTCCCAAGTTAATCGCTGTGCAGCCTGCGTCGGGCGAGACTGGTTGGGCTGAGTGACGTCGAAGATTTCGCCATTGGGAAGCCTTACCTTATAGATCGATGTCTCTCCCAAATACCCAACATCGTCGATAACGGCCGCTGTCTGGTTCGCGCCCTCAGGAGTTGCGTCAGATTTCTCAAGTCGAATTTTCTCGGGCCTCAGCGCAACCCAAATCTTGCTGCCAACTTTCACCGAATGACCGTGATCAATATAAACTTCGCAGAACTCGGTCTCGACCCGAACATGGTCGGCCCCATCCTCGGTCACCCTGCCCTCAAAAATATTTGCTGATCCGATAAAGTCAGCAACAAAGCGGGACTCTGGGAACTCGTAGATCTCTGTCGGTGTTCCAATCTGCTTGAAGCGCCCCGCGTCCATAACAGCCATTCGCGAGGACAGGGTCATTGCTTCTTCCTGATCGTGAGTTACAACGATGAACGTGACGCCTACCTTGTCCTGAATATTGGCAAGCTCAAATTGCGTTTGCTTGCGCAGTTTTTTGTCCAGAGCGGCCAAAGGTTCATCCAAGAGCAGCAGCTTGGGACGTTTGACCAAGGCCCGCGCCAAGGCAACACGCTGACGTTGCCCACCGGACAATTGTTTAGGTTTTCTCTTTTTGAAATCTTCCAACTCAACAAGCTTGAGGATGTCGTGAACTCTGTCCGCAATATCTAGCTTGGGGACATGGTCTTGCTCCAACCCGAAAGCCACGTTTTTTTCGACGGTCATATGCGGAAACAGCGCATAGCTTTGGAACATCATATTGGTCGGACGTTCGTAGGCTGGCACATCGGCCATATCGACTCCGTCGATAGTGATTGTGCCACTGTTCAAATCCTCAAACCCAGCAAGCATTCGAAGCAGGGTCGACTTTCCACATCCAGATCCGCCTAAAAGGCAGAATAGCTCTCCTTTGTAGATATCCAGATCAACATTGTCGACAGCAGTCACTGCTCCGTACTTCTTGGTCACGCCTCTGATTTTCACCAGAGGTTGCTGCTCTTTTTGATCAAGCCATGGTTCTGTGCTGACAGCCGTGGAAACAGTCAATTTGGGCCTCTTAGTCTGCCAGTCGGGATCTGGGGATGCAGTAGCGAACTGGTCTGGTCCGCTACTTCATTTGCCAGTGTGAGTGGATTTAGTTTCCGGCCTTAAAGTCAGTCCAGGTACGTGTCTGCAAGCGCTCGACCTTGGGAGGAAGAACGGCAGTCGTGTACATCTTGGCAACCTGATCCGATGTTGGGAACGCGGCTGGGCTGGAGGTGACAGCCTCATCAACCATCGGCTTGGCAGTCAGGTTGGCGGTCGCATACCAGGTGAAGTTACTATCATTGGCCGCAACCTCGGGGCGCATCATATAGTTCAGGAAAAGATGAGCATCTTCTTTGTTCGCGGCGTCCTCCGGGATCAGCCAACCATCAATCCACAGCTGCGCTGTACGATCACCTTCGGGCAGGAAAAAGTCTAGCACGACACCAGTGTCGGCTTCCGCGGCGCCAGACATGGCAAGGAGACCGTCAGGGCCCCATGTGGTTGAGACACAGAACTCTTTCTGAGGCATCCGTTGATAAGCATAGTTATCGAAGGTTTTGATGTATGGCCTGATTTCCGCCAACATCTCCCCAACCTTCTCATAGTCTTCCTTGTTTGTGGAGTTCGCATCCAGGCCCATATGCGCCAAAGCCATTGGAATGATGTCGCCTGGGGAATCCAGGAATGAAACGCCGCACTTGGACAACTCTTTCATGTGAACAGGATCGAAAACCATATCCATCGAGCCGATGGGGGCGTCTGGATACGTCTCTTTCACCAATTCTTCGTTGTACGTGACGCCGTGCGTTCCCCACATATATGGAATGAAGTGTTGGTTGCCTGGATCCCATTCACTTGACAACTGCTCCATGATTGCGGGGTCGATGTGCTTGATATTTTCCAGCTTCGACATATCCAGAGGCGCAACAATACCCGCTTTTATCAATCGAGCCGTATCACTGCCGGCATGACTAACCACATCATATCCGCTGTTTCCTGCCAGTAGCTTGGCATCAATTGCTTCGGCAGAGTCATACGGATCATAGATCACCTTGATACCGTATTCTTTTTCGAAGTTCTCGATTGTGTCTTCAGCGATGTATTCTCCCCAATTCGTAACCTTCAACACACGCTCTTGCGCGTAAGCCGATCCCGAAACTGCAGTAGTAGTTGCTGCTATAACTGTAATTCCGGCGATTTTCCTGATTGAGTTCATAACTTCGCTTCCTCTCCCTGAGTGGTGGCTGAATTTGTCTTGCCTTGTTTGCTAGTCTGTCTTCTCGAATGATCGCGCCTGCGTTGCGGGCGCGATCACCAAGCACCCCATTCCCCCAAGTCGCTATGTTTTTATCTGACTGGTCATTCAGAACGGTAGTCCGCTGAAATCTGCACTGTCAAGCTTGGCTGAATGAATTTTGATCATATCTCTACGTATCACTGGTTTTGCACCTGATTTGAGCAGGTAAATCGAAAACCATCGACCAAGGAAACCTCACAGGCGTGACTAGCAGCACATTTCTGAATGATCATTCAGTCAGAAAAAGTTGACGAGCAAGTCAATTTAAGCGACACCTACACTCAGTCGAAGAGTGGCGGATCCAGCAAGGCCAAATTTTCACTCCTGGATACTGTCCCCATCTGAGACCCAAACTGACCAAACCAAAACTATGCGGGTTGTTCCGATGCGCGACGAAGTAAGAAACACAGAAATTCCTACCAATTGGGACCGTCGCGGGTTGCCCGGTTGGTGCTATCACAGCAATGCCCTTCTTGAACTTGAGAAGAGCGAACTTTTCAAAACGCATTGGCAAATCGCGTGCCATGTTTCGGATGTTCCGGAACCCGGTAATTTTCTATGTTTTGACATGTGCGGTGAGCGCGCCCTGATCTTGAAGGACAGCAACTCGGACATCCGCGCGTTTCTAAACGTTTGTCGTCACCGCGGTTCTCGGCTGGTCTCGAAAGAGCAAGGAAAATGTGCAAACGCTCTAGTCTGCCCATTTCACGGCTGGGTTTACAATCTTGATGGAACGCTACGCGGCGCCGCCCGTCCGGAGTCGTTCCCCGATCTAGACAAGCACGAGTTTGGCCTGAAAGAGATTGAAATGGAAATCTGGCAGGGTTTTGTCTTCGTCCGATTCAAACCTGGACCCCAGCCATCAGTAGCCGAACTGCTAGCCCCGATTGAACAGGAAGTCTCTGCCTACAAAATGGCCGAACATGTCCCGACGGACGGAATCTGGACCGAGGAGACTCCTGTAAACTGGAAATCGATCAGAGATGTCGACAACGAAGGGTATCATGTCCCGCTCGCGCACCCTGCCCTTCAGGATCTGTATGGCTCGACCTATTCAGACGAACCATATGTCGATGGTATCTCACGTTCTGACGGAAAATTCACTCCGACAAAGGGCCGGAGGTGGGCCGTTCGCAACTACAAGAAATTCACTAAACCACAGCCTCACCTGCCAGAACACTTGCACAAAACTTGGCTTTACTACGGCATTTTTCCAAATGCGGTCATAGCCGTCACACCTGAGACGACCCTCTTTTATCAAGAGTTTCCGATCACGACGGATAAATCCATTCTACGGAGCGCGACATACCGAAACCCGAACGAAGACCGCCAACAAAGAGCGGCACGCTACCTTGCCGCCCGGATTGATCGAGAGACAGTGGAAGAAGATATTCAGCTTACGATATGGTCCAACGAAGCCATGGCTTCAGAGGCGTTCGAGGGCTTCTATCTTTCTGATCTCGAGTACGGCGTACGCTCCCATCATGACCATCTCAGGAAAATTCTTCCAATCTACAACTCTGAATCAGCACCTGGAGAAGATGAAGTTGCCGCGTTGAATGATGCGATGTCCGCTGAGCCGAAATCGTGACTAAAGGTATATTCAAAGTGGAGGAAGCAGAAGCTCAAAGGCAGTTTCTGGCAACGACTGTCGGAACGCCTGGTTCTGGTGCCACAAGATATGCAGCTGCGATGTATTTCTTTAAGAACGGAAAGCTTTCTGCCGATATGCTGGAAATCTACCGAAGATGCAGCAAGTTTGACACGGAAGATCCGCTCGATCTGGCTAGTTACGAGGGCGTTTCAGTTCCAGAATTCGTTTGCAATCTATGCTCAAGAACTGACGAATGACTTCTCGCGCGCAAATGACCAAATCCTTAGACAATTCAGATCCTTGTAAATCTCACGATGCTGAGAAAGCCAAAAACCTACTCCGAACATTGTCTCACAGGCCACTTTAAGTGTTGGAGCGAAAACATTGAAATTTCACGACTTTGACGTCGTTGTCGTTGGTGCCGGAGCAGCAGGAATTGCAGCTACTCGTGCTCTCAAATCGGCGGGACTCTCAGTAGTCTGCGTCGAGGCATCCAACCGCGTCGGGGGGCGCGCACACACGGACACGGAAATCTTTGGCGTCCCGTTCGACGTGGGAGCGCATTGGATGCACACCGAACATGCAAACGCTCTGAAAGCTCCGGGTATCGCACTTGGTCTTGATCTCTATGCGGCCCCGGACAACGCGGTGACGTATGGCTTGGAGGATGACGCTGTTCTGTGGGACGAGGTCGACGAAATTCATAGCGCTATAAAAGAAGTGGCGCGCGTAGATGCAGAAATTGAAGCAAGCACCGGAATTCCAACAGACCGATCCTTGGCAGACATTTGGCAGAACAAAGGGCATTGGTCGTTCACGGCAGCCATGACATTTGCATTGTCGATTGCCAGGGATTTGCCGGATACATCGCTGCGAGACATAAGTGCTTGGGAGGGCGGCGGCGATTGGTTTTGCCGCGAAGGCTTCGGACACCTCGTTGCATGTACTGCGCAGGGGCTGCCAGTTATACTGGCCAATCCGGTCACAGAAATAAAATCTCTCACTGAAGGCGTGCAGATAACCACGACTACTGGCAAGATCAATGCTCGAACCGTAGTCGTAACAGTTTCTGTCGGGGTCTTAGCCGAAGACATCATCCGCTTTGATCCCCCGCTAGAACCCGACCGACGCTCAGCGCTCGAGCTCATCACTATGGGTGACTACAATCACGCTGGCCTCCTTTTCCATCCCGGTGCTTTGCCCGTGCAACCGGATACTTGGCTGACATACCACTTAGAACCTGACGCCAAAGGGGTAGCCCGTGGAGGTGGTTTTCTTTGCGACATCTCAAACACCGGTCTAACTAGCTTTGAAAGTTCTGGAAGCTTTTCCAAAGAGTTGCAGGGTGCCGGACCTGAGAGCGCTATCGAACATGCGCTCGAAACACTGGTTGGCTTCTTCGGCACGACCGTCAGAAAAGCCTTCATCAAGGGCCACGCTACCGCTTGGCGAAATGAACCCTATGTGCGTGGTTCTTACGCTGGAGCCAAGCCGGGAGGCCACAACAAACGCGCTGTCTTACGCCAGCCTCATGCTGAGCGGGTGCACTTCGCCGGTGAAGCTACACATCCTAACCAACAATGCTCGGTCAGCGGAGCCCACCTAGAAGGATTAAGGGCCGCGGAAGATGTGTTGGCGCAGCTACGCTGAACACCTGGCGATCAACTTGCTCCAGCAAGTGGAACAGTCTTAGAATTTCGAATGAACCTTTGACTATAAGTCACAAGGCCAAGTTCATCTTTCGCATGCTCCGCGACCAGTTCAGGGTAAGCTAGCTGCCCTTTGGCCGGGCCACCTGATGCGGCTGTGCGGCCCGTCGGAGGAGACATCCGCCGCGAGCGCTATATCCAATTCAACTCGAACTCTTGGATTGCCGGACTTTTGCCTGTCGTCGTATTGAGAACAGACACGCATTTGGCGACATCTCTAAATGAAACGATGACTTCTGCTGAACCCATACCTCAATCTCCAGATCGCACCCTTGTTGGCGTTGCGCTGATGTTGGGGTTTTGCCTAACCGCTCCTTTGCTGGACGTGTCTGCGAAACTCGCGTCGACCAATGTGCCGGTTGGGCAGATTACGGCTGCGCGGTTTGTGGTGCAATGCGCGTTAATGGCGCCTTTCATCTGGATAATGGGACTTTCGTTGCGCGTGGCGAAAGGTCAGGTGATGGTGCTGGTTTTTCGCTCATTGCTGTTGGTGTTCGCAACATTTTGCTTCATTGCCGCG
>NZ_JBQFPT010000022.1:0-21587 GCF_056536505.1 Ruegeria sp. CL3
GCGCTGCCGCAGTTGCAGGAGCACATTGCTACCTTCGAGGAGTTTCCTCCGATCCCCCCAGGAACGCCGGACCCCTACGAACCACCCACTGACTGAAGGGCGGCTTTGCCCGCGCAATAGGCCTTGATGAAACACGTGGCGAAGGGCCGGATCGAACCCACTTTGCCTGAAGCGTGATGCCCACAGATGTCCGGTCTTATACAGGTGGGTACAAACCTGACGAAACGACCGTTTCTGCTAGAGGGTTTTTCTCCACGAGGTTTTTCCTCATTTTGCGATGCCCGTAGATCGGTCCCGTAGTTGTTTGTATTATTCGGTGTAAGCCAAAGCTACAAATGCTGCGGTTGTGATGAATGTCCGCTTAGTTCCTTAGTGCGACGCAGACTTGAAGCTTGTCGCATCTGTCACCTAGATAGGGTTCAGGTGGGATCGCGGTAGCTTAGCAGGTTGGTCTTTTCCGGCTCAATCCTTCTATTCGACTGCGTGCTTGAATACTGCAGCCTTAGTCGCGTCGCGGACACTCGCAACGTTCAACTAAAAATCCTTGCAGGTCCTAGCATTAGAATTTGTGCGGCAGGAGCACAACAAATGCTTAAAAAACTGCTTCTTTGAAAAGTAGCTGCCCTTTCATAAACTTGTGCTGTGACTATTTCAAAACCATTTGATTGGGATTTGCGTCGACTTCTGCAAATGTCTCCCTTGCTTCCAACCCCACTTTCGCAAGTAAAGTCAAACCGGTGAGACACCGTTTACATTGAGATAGATCGCGTAAAGGCTGCTTGTTCCGGTCGCGAACAACCGGTTCAGCTTGGCGCCGCCAAAACATATATTCCCTACCATCTCGGGTATGTGCAACTTGCCGATCAAATCTCCTTGTGGGTTCAGGCAATGAACACCGTCTGCAGCAGAACTCCAGATGCGGCCTTCACGGTCTGGCCTGAAACCATCGAACAGCCCCGCCGAACAATTGGCAAACACCTCGCCGCCCGTCAGAGTTCTTCCGTCGCTCGCGACGCCGAATCTGCGAATATGCGCCGGGCCATCTGGGTCATGGGTGACGCCCGTGTCGGAGATGTAGAGAGCGCTCTCGTCCGGCGAAAAGGCCAAGCCGTTGGGTTTCACGAAGTCGGTGGCAACGGCTGCCACCTCGCCTGATGTCGGATCCAAACGAAACACATGACACGCCCCGATCTCACTTTCGGCGCGTTCGCCTTCATAGTCCATCATGATCCCGTAGGAGGGATCGGTGAACCAGATCGACCCGTCCGATTTGACGACAACATCATTCGGCGAGTTTAAACGCTTTCCCTTCCAAGCGTCCGCTAGAACCGTGATAGAGCCGTCATGTTCAGTCCTTGTGACACGCCGGGTCAGATGTTCGCATGACACCAGCCGACCCTCCCGATCCACCGTGTTGCCGTTGGCATTGTTCGAGGGCTGCCGAAACACTGAGACCGATCCATCGGTGTCATCCCAGCGCATCAGACGGTTGTTGGGGATATCAGACCAGACCAGATAGCGCCCGGCGGCAAACCAGGCCGGCCCTTCGGACCAACGCGCACCGGTCCACAACCGTTCGACCCGCGCGTGGCCAATGAAACAGGCTTCGAACTCTTTTTCGATGACCTCAAATCCGGTGCCCTCCAGAACGCCGTACATCCATTTTCTCCTTTGTTTGTCCTTTAGCCGCCGCCGAACCTGTGCGTTCGTGGCGTTTTGGGGTCAGGCCACAGACGGCCTGACGTGGATCCTCAGCCCTGGAGTTCATTCGGCAGCAAAGCACCAGGCATGTTCTGATAACTGACCGGGCGCAGCCATCGTGCAATACCGAAAGTACCGACAGAAGTCGCGCGCACGTCGGTGCTAGCCGGGTAAGGCCCGCCATGCATCATCGCCGAGCACACCTCGACACCCGTGGGGAAGCCATTTGCCAACAAACGTCCGGCTTTCTCTTCGAGAATGGGCATTAGAGTGTTGGCGAAGTCATGATCTGCGTCATCCATGTGCAGCGTCAGGGTCAGTTGGCCTTCCAGTCCTTCGGCGAGAGCCACCATCTGATCCGTGTCGTTGCACAGAACGATGATGCCAGCCGCACCGAACACTTCGTGCTGCAATTTGGGGTTTGCCATCCACTCTGCAGCGCTGACTTTGAACAACGCAGGTAGGGCTGCGCGTTTGCCCACGGCAGAACCGCAGGACGTGACCTCGGTCATCAGATCACGGAAGGCGCGGACGCCCTGTTCGTATGCATCGAGGATACCGTCGGTCAGCATCTTCTGTTCCGCCGCTTGGTTCAGTGCTGTCACACTGGCGGTTTCCAACGCATCGGCATCCGGCCCTTTCAGCATGACCGCAACGCCGGGGTTGGTGCAGAACTGCCCGGCCCCCATTGTCAGTGATGCGGCCCAACCGGTGCCGATGTCAGCCGCACGTGCGCCCATGGCGGAGGGCAGACAGAACATCGGGTTGACCGAGCCCAGTTCGCCGTAGAACGGGATTGGGTTCGGGCGCGCGTGACACAGATCATAAAGCGCCCGGCCCCCAGCCAGCGATCCGGTAAAGCCAACCGCGCGGATATCTGGATGCTGTACAAGGGCCGAGCCGACCTCGCGCCCCGATCCCTGCACGATCTGGAACGTGCCCGTCGGCATATCGCAGACCTCAATCGCCTTGGCGATGGCCTGTGCCACCAATTCGGCGGTACCCGCGTGGGCGCTGTGGCCCTTGACGATCACCGGGCATCCAGCGGCCAAAGCCGAGGCGGTATCCCCGCCCGCCGTTGAAAAGGCGAGCGGGAAGTTCGACGCACCAAAGACGGCCACCGGGCCGATGGCTTTGTGTGTTAGGCGCAGATCAGGACGGGGGAGTGGCGTCCGATCAGGAAGTGCGTCGTCTTTGCGGATATCGAGATACTCGGTCTCTTCGATCAGATCGGCAAACATGCGCAACTGCCCGGTGGTCCGGCCACGCTCACCCACCAGGCGCGCCTCGGGCAGGCCGGTCTCAGCCATGCCGGTCTGGGTGATCTCCTCCCCCAGAACATCCATTTGCTCGGCGATCATGCGCAGGAACGCTGCCCGGTCGGCCCGCGATTTGCCCGCATAGGCACGAAAGTCACGGCGAGCGGCGCGGCAGGCCTCGTCGACCTGCGCGGCGGTCGCCTGCGCAAAGCTCTGCCCGTTCAGATCATCTGAGGCGCGCAAGTTGTCAGAGCCGACCCATTTGCCGTCGATCAGGTTTTGTCCAAGGATCATCTTATTTTCCCCATTTCAGGACCATCGGGTCCAAAGGTTTTAAAAGGTCGATCAACCGATCGCGGATCGCCGGTTGAAGCGGGTCAATCGGGTGACGGCAGAACTCGGACCGGATCACACCGCCTTCAACCATCGCCGCCTTGCAGGATTGCCAGCCGCATTGGCGATTTTCGTGGTTGATCACCATCGCCACGCGCCCATAGGCGGCGGTAGCCTCGTCAATACGGCCTGCATGGTGATGCATGATCACCGGCTTGATCTGATCCACGATCATACCCGAAGTCATCGACCCCGTGGCACCCGCATCCAGATCGGCCAGCAGGGTGATCCCCTCTTCGCCGTCAAACGGCGCCTCAATCGCGTCTCCGCCTTCGGTAATCAGTGCGCGCAGCTTGTTGGCGGCACGGGGACATTCGATCTTGAACAGCTTCACCATCTCGATCTCTTGCGCCATGCGCACCAGCAAAGGCACCGGCAGGTCGACACCCGACAAAGGCGCATCCTGCACCATGATCGGAATGCCGACCTCGCCCACCGCAGCAAACTGCTCGAAGGTCTGCTGTGCATTCCCTTTCAGAAGCGCCCCGTGATAGGGCGGCATCATCATCACGATGTCCGCACCCAAGTCCTTGGCAAATTGCGCCCTTTCCACCGAGATCTGAGTAGCGAAATGGCTGATCGTCACGATCATTGGAACACGTCCCGCGACGTGCTCCAGACTGAGCCGGGTCAAAGTCTCGCGCTCGGCGTCCGAGATCAGGAACTGTTCGGAGAAATTCGCCAGAACACAGATCCCATCCGCGCCCTGATCAATCAGACAATCAAGAACGCGTTTCATCCCATCCAGATCAAGCGTTCCGTCCTCGTTGAACGGTGTTGGCGCAACGGGCCAGATACCGGTGTAGGTCATGATTTACTCCGTAATCTGGAAGTGTTTGAGGTGGTTGTCCGTGATTTCGATCCCAAGACCCGGCGTATCGTCATCCAGATCAAGGAACCCATCCACAGCTTCGGGATCACCTTCGAAGATGTAATAGAAAAGCTCATTTCCGACCTCGACATCAAAGACGGGGAAGTACTCGCTGATCATGCAATTGGCGTTGGCCATGGTCAGATGGTAATTATGCATCTGGCCTGCATGGGGGATCACGGGCACCTGAAATGCCTCGGCAATCGCGTTGATCTTCTGCGCCGCCGTGATGCCGCCCACCCGATTGGTGTCGTATTGCAGCACCGAAACCGCCTTTTTCTCGATCAGGTCCTTGCAGCCGATGACCGAGAATTCGTGTTCACCGCCCGAGATCGGCACGATGTTCATCGCATTCAGTTCGCGGTAGCCTTCGACATCGTCGGCGATCACTGGTTCCTCCAGCCAGCGGGGTTCATACTTAACCAATTTCGGCAGCATCCGCTTAGTGTAGTCGAGATTCCAACCCATGTAGCATTCGAGCATGAGATCGACGTCATAGCCGATGACCTCGCGCACGGCCTCGACCCGTTTGAGGTTTTCGCGCATCCCGGCCATGCCATCTTTGGGGCCCCAGCCGAACCGCATCTTGTAGGCTGAATAGCCGTTCTTTTGCGCCTCTGCGGCCTCGGCCTGCATCACTTCGATGGGGCCGGAATAGAGCTTGGAGTAATAGACGGGGATCTTTTCTTTTGTGCGCCCGCCCAGCAGCTTGAAAACCGGTTTGCCCGCCAGCTTGCCCATCAGGTCCCAGATCGCCAGATCGACGGCCGAGATCGCCGTCATCCCAATCCCCTTGCGCCCCCAGGCGTGGCTACGACGGTACATCTTTTCCCACAGGTAGGCATAATCGAACGGGTCTTCGCCAATCAGCAGCGGGGCAAACCATTCGTCGATGGCAGACTTAACCACCGAAGGAGCCAGGGCTGCGTTGCCGATGCCGATGGTGCCGTCTTCGGTCTCAACCTCGCAGGTCAGCCATTGATGGAACCGGAAAGACGACATCGCATCGCCCTTTTCGTACAGTACGTCCGAGGCATTGGTGCAGAAATTACCCGTCGGCGGCACGGTAGGTCCGGTCCAGTTCCAGACGCGCGTGCGCACGGATTTAATCTTGGTCATTTTTGTCTCCTCAGTCCGCGCTGCGTTCGGCGCGATGTGTTTTCGCCATGCGCACCAGCAGATCGAACGCCTGCCGTGTTGCGCTCGGATTGGCCTTGTTCTGTCCAGCGATATCAAAGGCCGTGCCATGCGCGGGAGTTGCGACCGGGATGGGCAAGCCGCCGGCCACGGTCACGCCGCGCTCAAAGCCCATCAGCTTGATCGCGATCTGGCCCTGGTCATGATACATGGTCACAACCGCATCGACCTCGCCCCGCTGCGCCTTGAGGAACACCGTGTCCGAGGGCCACGGGCCGGTCACATTCAACTG
Source organism: Ruegeria sp. CL3 (assembly GCF_056536505.1). Lineage (NCBI taxonomy): Bacteria > Pseudomonadati > Pseudomonadota > Alphaproteobacteria > Rhodobacterales > Roseobacteraceae > Ruegeria > Ruegeria sp. CL3. Next base: position 5,654 of record NZ_JBQFPT010000022.1, read on the forward strand.
TTTCTGCTGCGCCTTGCGCACGGCGGGTTCCAGAATATCGATCTCTTCTCGACCAAACTTGCCATTGTCGCCTGCATGCGGGTTCAACGCCGCCACCGCGATGTTCGGGCGCGCGTTGCCTGCTTTGCGCAAGGTGTCATTGGCCAGATTGACCGCCTTCAAGATCCCGTCTTCGGTGATATTGGCCGCCACATCCTTCAGCCCGATATGTGAGGTCACGCGGGTCGTCATCAGCTCGTCCAGAACGTTGAGCTCCGAGTGATAACCGGTGTGTCCCATGTAGCGCGCCATATAGCGATGCTCATCCTCGGCATTCAGCCCGGCGGCGGTCATTGCGGCCTTGTTGAATGGGCCGAACAGGATACCATCCACCTGCCCCGCCATCGCCAGATCCATCGCCTTGTCGAGACAGCGGAGCGACGTCGTACCGCCCTCGACGGTGAACTCCGCGATCTTCACGTCCTCGGGCGCGATGGTGTCGAGTTCAAGATGTGACAGGCCCGGTTGATTTGCCACTGCATCCACCGTGTTGATCGGCACGTTCAGATCAGCCTGTTCCGCGCCGCGCCTCCACAGGTGACTGTCTCCAACAAGCACAATATCCGCGGCCTCCTGCACGCCCTCCTGATTGAGCAGTTTGGCGATCAGTTCCGGTCCGATCCCCGAAGGGTCGCCGGGCACAATAGCGATACGAGGCTTGGTCATGCCGCGTTCTCCCAGTGTTTTGAAAATCCGTCGGGCAAGATGACCATCACGTCCGGTTCCTTGCCCGTATCAAAGGTCTGCACAACCTCGAACGTATCAAGATTGAACCGCTGCACCTGTTCGCAATCGATGGCGATATAGGCAAAGGCGGCCTCATCATCGATGCATAGTGCCAGCGGGTTCGCGGGTGTTTTCTGTTCGAGCAGCATCTCGCCCGTAGCTTCATCGAATACCGAGAACGACCCCCCGAAATGGTTCATCGTCACCAACCGGTTGCGTTTCTCGTCGTAGTAGATGCGGCAGGGATCATCTGGCGTAGGAAAGGTGCGCTCGATCTCAAGCGTGTTGGTGTTGACCACGGCTACGGTGTTCGAGATACGCTGCGAGGTATAGAGCGTCTGTGCCTGTTCCCGCAGGCAACGCCCTTCAGGTTTCTTTCCGGTCTTGATTGGGATCGGCGAAACCGACGCATCATAGGGATTGAACACGGTCACATTGCCCGAGGTCAGGTTCATTGAGTACGCTGTTCGCCCGTCTCTGGTCAGTGCAAACAGATGACACTTGGTGCCGCCGGTTGGCGTGATGTGATCCCAGCCTTGATCGAAGGCACGCGGGTTTTCTTTGACCAGCAGATGGCCTGTCCATTCCGACAGCACGTAAAGACGCCCCTGCCCGTCCAGCCCAATTCCGTGCGGGCGGGCATGCTCACCCAGATCATAGCTGTGCACGATTTCTTGCTTTCGGATGTCGATCACTATCACAGACCGACCATCGGTGCCTTCGATACCGGAATTCTGCACGCCGTAATGACCGACATAGGCATAGTGAAACTCGTCATCGACCACGAATTCATGAGGGAAATGCGGCAAATCCAACCGCCCCTGCCGGGCGCCGGTTTCAATGTCATACCAGCTTACGCAATGGCTGCATTTTTCAATCAACATCATGGATTGCGCCATTCGGGCTCTCTCCGTCTTTGGTTACTTCAGGCGCCTGTGGCCGGTCCCGTTTGGGCCAGCCACAAGCGGGTTTCTTAGCGCTCCAATGCGCCCACGCCCGAGAACCGGAACGCTTCCTGTTCCAGCGCATCAATCTCCTCAGCGCTCATCTGGTCATGCGCGACGGTGATACGGCCCAAGAACACAAAGGGCAGTTCGTCCTGCCGACCCTCCATATGCGCCTTGATTGCTTCGGCTGTCGCCGCGCCCACATCGTCACCCATGCGCATGGGCGTTGCGTCCAGCTCGCCCCGGCGAATGGCGTCCAGCTCAAGCCCGGTGCCGCCCCAACCGGTCGAGAACACGTCTTTCTCTTTCCCGACCGCAAGCTGAGCTTCGACCGACCCCATGGCCATCGCGGTGTTGGCATTGTGAATGATGGTGGCTTCGGGATAGGCTTGGAGGATCAGGCTTGTGCCCTCAAAGCCGCCTTCGCGCTGGTATTCACCGTAATGCTCGTAAACGGTGGTCCAGTTGCCTTTCTCTTCGACGCAGGCCTTGAAATCACCCGAGCGCTGGTCGTCGGTGATACCAGGAATGCCACGGTTCATCGCCATCGTGACGTCACTACCCAGACGCTCCAACATGTAATCGCACATCGTCAGGGCACCGGCTGCCGAGCTGAAGTCGAACCACGCGTCAGGCTGATTTTTCAACTCCTTTGGCGGCGTGTGGAAGGCCCAGACGAAGGTCGCAAACCCGTCATTCCCGGCCATCTTGTCGATATTGTCGGCCTGAATGGCCAGTTCCGAAGGGCCGAAGATTACGAAGTCATACAGGTCCGCATCCTGAACCACCTGGTTGGCATAGGTCGATTGCAGACTGTGTTCGATCTGACGGCTGGCGAATTCGGTGGTTTCATACTCAATGCCCAACTCGTCCAGACGTTTGGTCATCGCCAGATAGTTGCGCGCCCAGAAGTCGGAGGTGTCAGCAGAAGGATAGATCAGTGCGATCTGCAAAGGTGCATCCTGAGTGCCTTCATACTTGACCGCTTCGGCCCCTGTCATCGCCTGCAAGGCTTCCAACTTGCCGTCGGCGTTAACCTCGCCCGGGACCCAGTAGTCCCGATCTTCGATACCCGGCAGTTCCTTAAGCGGTAGCTTTCCGTGCCCATCAGCAAAGGCTGCAGTGGCACAAAGGCAAAATGCGCTTGTCGTCAGTAGTGCTTTGTTCAATTGTTTCACGGTAAGTCCTCCCTTTCGCGAACATTGTGGGGCCTTGCAGGTGCGCCAGGACTCCTACCTCCGGGCGCACCACTTTTGTTTGCCTTAGCCGCTTGGCGTAGGCTCGGTTGCCAGTCCCGCCCCTAGGGCAAGCAACAGGATTAGTGCGCCGATAAGAGCGGCCGAGAAGCGGATGAGTTTTTGCGCCTCTTTACTGCGCAGACCCGCCAGCAGGCCCTGCGCCCCGTCCCGGTCTTTCTTTTGCATCCAGGTGTAGAGCGCGACCGAGCTGACGATCACCACGCCCGAGGCGACGGATTGCCAAAAGAACTCGATCCGCAGAGTCACCAGTGCGTTGATCATCATCGACAGCAACAGCACACCAGCCAGAGAGCCCAGCATCGAGGCACGTCCACCGAACAGGGACGTGCCGCCCACGACAACCGCCGCAATGACGTGCAGGTTGAAATACGGGGCCGAGGTCGCCTGAATGGCGTTCAGCTTGCCGGTCAGCATGACACCAGCCATTGCCGCCGCAGCACCCATCAGCACATAGGCATAGATCTTGTGTCGATCGACAGCCACGCCGGTCATTTCACTGGCTTCGGGGTTCGAGCCAATCGCAATCGTGTAGCGCCCGAAATAGGTGCGTGTCAGCACGACATAGCCAATGGCCATTGTGATCAAGCCCAGCACCACAGGCACCGGAATAAAGCCCGGAATCTGGCCACGGCCGATTTCGGTGATCAGATCGGGGAACCGTGCGAGTACCAGACCTTTTGCAATCACCAGCGCCAGACCGCGATACACAAGATCCATCGCCAGCGTTCCGATCAGGTCCGGTACTTTGAAACGGGTAATAACCAGACCGTTGATCAATCCCATGATCGCGCCCAGCACAATCGCCAGAGGTACGGCTACCCAGGCTGGAAAACCGTATTGCTTCACTAGAAAAGCCATGAGAATAGCCGACAGTGCCGCAATCGAGCCAATCGACAGATCAATCCCGCGCTGAGTGATGACAAAGGTCATCGCCATCGCCATCGGCATATACAGCGCCGCATCCAGCAGGATCAGGTTGAGGTTGGTCAGGCGGAAATACCGGGCCGGTTCCGCGATCCCCATGAAGATGAGAATGGCCAGGATCATCACCATCGGGCCGATAAAGGCCAGATAAGGCTCCAACCGGTCCATGATGGTTCTTTGTTCAGTGTTTGTCATCGCCGCGGACATAATGTTCTCCTTCACGCAGCTGCATCCTGGGCGCCGACAATCAGGCCCAGAACGTCTTGAACGGAACTCTCCGCAGTTTTAACAACGCCAACGGCGCGGCCCCGGCGTTGCACATGCACGCGGTCCGCCACTTCAAACACGTCATCCAGCGAGTGCGAAATAAGGATCACAGCAAGGCCCTGTTCACGCAGCGCCTTGATGAGTTTCAGCGTCCGCGCCGTTTCCTGCGGCCCTAGCGCGGCGGTAGGTTCGTCCATCACCAGCAAGCGCAGGTCTTCGTGATAGACCGCGCGCGAAATAGCGACCGCCTGGCGTTGACCGCCTGACAGGCTTTCCGTCATCACATCCATCGACCGCAGCCGCACACCAAGACGTTCTTCCAGAACCCGAGCGGCCTCAGATTTCATGCGTTTGTTGTCCAGAAACGGAATGCCGAGAACGTTCCTGGTCAGCTCGTTACCCAGAAACATATTGGCCGCCGGTGTCAGATGATCGGCAAGTGCAAGGGTCTGATAAACCGCGTCGATCCCGTTTGCGATTGCGTCAGAGTGGCTGGTCATCTCCAATGGTTTTCCATCCATCAAAATGTGACCTTCGGTGGGTTGATACACTCCGGTCAAAATCTTGATCAGGGTGGACTTGCCCGCCCCGTTGTCCCCGACTATGGCGAGTACTTCACCCGCATAGGCCGTCAGATCAACATCTTGCAGCGCGGTCACCCCGCCGAACCGTTTAGTTATTCCCAGCATTTGAACCAATGGCTGTTCGCTCATGGTTTCCTCCTTTGCGCAAAGCTCCGCCAGGGCGGTCGAAAGACCGCTGAGTTGGCTTTGCGCTTTGTCATCTTTTCGAGCGGGGTCCTCGCCTATTCAGGCAAGGACCACCGGATCGGTTATTTGCCCCAGATCTTTGCGTAGGCTTCGCGATAGGGGCTGTCCGGGTCGAACTGATTGCTATCGCCCAGTTTGGACAGACCTTCCTCGGTCACCAGTGCGGGCGAAGTGATATAGCCCGAGCACGCCTCGCCCTGAATGGCGCGGTTCAACTCGTCCACCAATTGCCAGCCTTGCAGGTTCAGTGGTTCGGCCACAGTGATTGTCTGGTAGTTGCCGCTGCGGATGCGCTGAAACGCAGCCTCTGAGCCATCACCAGCCGAGCCAGCTTGCGGCCCGTCGTCGGACGAGATACCCGCCGCCGCCAATGCAGGTCCCATGAAGTCAAAATACAGATCGTTGATCGCTAGCGCGTGTGTCCACTGGTCGCCGTACTTCTGCAGCAGGCTCGTGGTCAAAGGTCCCATTCGGGCCGAGGTATCGGCGATTGGCGTGTCGACATATTCCAACACTGTACCGCCCGCAGCTTCGATAGTTTCTTTGATCCGGTCGGCCTTATCGATCGCGATCTGATAGGTCGAGTCGGTGAAGATTATCGCCCCGACCCCGTCGCCGCCGTCTTCCATGGCCCATTCAGCAGCCACTTCGGACACGGTCATGGCGTCGGTCGAGACATTGGCAAAGATGCCCCCGGGCGCGTCACATCCGATCTTGGGGCCGGAATGCCAGGCCACCATCGGAATGCCTGCGCTTACCACGCCTTCAAGCGCGGCTTGCTGCTCGATGGCGTCAAAGCCGTTGATGATGATGCCGTCCGGTTGCAGGGCCAGCGCCTGACCGATGGCTCCGGTCCGCCCCTGAATAGAACCGGCCCCGTCCAGCACGCGCACATCCCAGCCAATGGTGCCAACTGCTTCCTCGACGCCATTGGTGACCCCGAGAATACCGCCGTTTTTTAGATCACCTGCGACGACGACAATCGACTTGCCCTCGGCGGCTTTGGGTCCGCTGGTAGGTCCGTCAAACGCCGTCTCTGCGGTCACCGGAAATCCCAAACCCGTCAGAAGCGCGGCAGCGGATACCGCCATGAAAGTCCGTTTCAGCATAATCTCCTCCCTTATGCTGTTTACTTTTTGGCGCCTTTGCGTCGCTGAGCGTAACCGGCGATACCGATAGCGATCAGAAGCGTGACACCGTTGAACATCGGCTCAACCCAGAAGGATCCACCGAATTGCTGAATGCCCGAGATACCAACAGCCAGGATCGCGACACCCACGACTGTTCCCCAAACATTCACGCGTCCCGGCTTGATGGTGGTGGACCCAAGAAAGGCCCCGACCAAAGCAGGTAACAGGAATTCAAGACCGACCGAGGCTTGTCCGATCCGCAATTTCGACGCCAGCAACACCCCGGCAAAGGCGGTGATCAGGCCTGATGACATGAAAGCGCCTATAACGAATTTCCGGGTGGGAATACCGTTCAACTGCGCAGCACGCTGATTGGCGCCGATCGCGTAGAGGTACCGACCGATTGGCGTGTATTCCAGGATCAGCCACATCGCGACAGTGATCGCCAGAACGTAGAAGCCGGTGATCGGCAGGCCGAACACAAAAGTGCCGTTGATGGCGTAAAAGCTGTCCGGCAAGGCGCCAACCATCTGACGCCCGCCCGTGTGCCACAGCGCCAGAGCATAAAGCACAGTGCCTGTGCCCAAGGTGGCAATAAAGCTGTCGATTTTGGCAACCTCGACCAGCAGACCATTCAGGAACCCAGTCAGCAGACCCAACGACAGAACGACGGCCACCGCAATCGGCCAGGGAATGCCGAACATCGTCTGTAGCGAGATCGCAAGGATGTGCCACAGCACGATCCCGTACCCGACCGTCAGGTCAATACGACCTGCTGCCATCGGGATCATCGCCCCCAGCGACAGAAGCGCAATAATTGCCTTGTCCGAGATAATCGCCCGCAGATTCAAAAGCGTCGGGAAGGTGTTCGGCAGAAGGATCGAAAACAGGATGATCAGAAAACCTGTCAGCAGAACCAGCCCATAAACCGGCAAGAACCTGAGAATTCGGGTTTTTAACGAGGCATCTTTGAGCTCGGCCTTGGTCGGTTCCAGCGCGTTGGATTCAAGCGATTGCATAGTCGTATTCCTTAACTTGCCACGGCGTTCGAGGCCGAGGCAGCCTGTATCAGGTTTTCAGTGGTCAGTTCGGTGCCCGTCAGTTCGCGCACGATCTGACCCTGGCTGAAGACAATGGCGCGGTGGCAGATCGCGGCCACTTCCTCGAAATCGGTTGAAACGACGATGATGCCGACGCCCTCCTCCATCGCGCGGTTCAACAGCGCGTAGATTTCGGCCTTGGCGCCAACATCGACACCCGCAGTCGGGTCTTCGCAGATCAACAGCTTACGTTTGGTTTCAAGCCAGCGCCCGATGACAACCTTTTGTTGGTTCCCACCCGACAGGCTCTCAATCGTCATACTCTGATCATTGGGAGACAAGGCCACGTCGACACCGATCCGCGCGGCGCTCTCTGTCTCGGCCCGGTGGCCCATGAACGATAGCAGCGACCGCCCAATGGCCGCCGGATTCAGGAAGGTGTTCTCGCGGATGGTCAGCGACATGGCGACCGATTCCTCAGTTCTGTCGCGCGCCACCAAGCCGATCCCGGACGCCATCGCGGTCTGCGGAGAGCTCAGGTCAGGCGTTTCACCATGCAGGTTTATCTGGCCACTAAACCCTTCCGACCCGAATAGCGCACGAGAGACATTTTCATGACCTGCCCCGCGTAGCCCGACAAGCCCGACGATTTCATTCGTCTGCAACTTAAAACTGACGTTGTGCGCTGCTTCCATGTTCAGGCCAGACACTTCAAGCAGCGTCGCACCCGGAGGCGTATCTGGCTTCATAACTTGCCGAGTCTTGCGACCGACGATCATATATACCAGCTCTTCTGGCGTGGTGTGGTCGATGCTGCGCAGGCCGACCATCTCTCCGTCTCGTAGCACGGCAACCCGGTCAGCAATCTGAAATATCTCGTCCAGCCGATGCGACACGTAGATCATGCCGACGCCTTGTTCCTTCAAGGGGCGCAACGCTTCGAACAGCCGCTTGACCTCATCCGCTGGTAGCGATGCCGTTGGTTCATCCAGCACCAGATAGTCACAATCTACGGCCAAGGCACGGGCAATCGCGACCAGAGATTTCTCGGTCCGCGACAAGTCCTGTACCCGCGTGGTTGGGTCGAATTCACAGCGCACTTTGTCCAGCGCGTCCTGCGCAAAGCTCTCCACCGATTTCCAATTAATCAGACCGCTTTTGCGGGAATAGCCCAGAGCAAGCGCGATATTCTCGGCCACGGTCATCCATTCGATCATGCCCAGATCCTGGTGGATAAAGGCAACGGATTGGCGCTCACCAAACCCACCGGGGCGATGTTCGTATGGTTCACCGTTGATCAGAACCCGCCCTTCATCCGCCTTGTGAATGCCGCCAAGGATTTTGATGAGAGTTGATTTGCCTGCTCCGTTTTCGCCCAGCAGCGCGACAATCTCGCCGCGTTCAACATTCAGAGACACGTCGCGCAGCGCATAGGTGCCTCCAAAATGCTTCTTTATCCCGTCAAAGAACAGATTGTTTTGTGCAGTGCCGGGCACGGCAGTCTCCTCCTAGACTTAGGTAACCCCAATGCTCCTCAACATCTTATTGAGTTACCCGTAACGTTAAGCTAGCATTCGCACAGACCCGGCCATTGTCAATAAAAAAGAGTTACCCGTAACGTAAATGAGCAGCGAGACTGATAAATCGAGCAAAAACAACAAAGTAAGCCTTGCTGAGGTAGCAAAGGCTGCGGGCGTGTCGAAGATGACTGCAAGCCGAGTCTTGCGTAATGAAGGTGGGTTCTCGGAAAAAACGCGAACCAAGGTCATGGCCGAAGTGGACAGGTTGGGCTATCTGCCGAATCGTTTGGCGACTGTTTTCGCGGGAGATAAAAAGTCCACATTTGTCGGGGTCAGCATCCCCGAACTGGGCAACGAAATCTTCGCACAGGTTCTGGAAGGCATCGACCGAAAACTCGGAGCATTCGGACATCAAACCGTTTTGGGACTAACCGAACATGAAATCGACCATGAGGAAAAATGGATCGAGACCGTGTTGTCCTGGCAACCTGCTGGGCTGATCATCACGGGTCGCTCACATAGCCAGAAAGCGATTCAAATGCTCCGCAGCGCAGGTATCCCGTTGGTTGAAATTTGGGACTTTAACTCGAGCCCGCTGGATATGTGCGTCGGGCTGAACCATTTCGACAGCGGCTACAGCATGGGTCGTTATCTGGCTGGAATGGAGTATCAAAAATTCGGCTATGTCGGCACTTCACATGACGTCGCAAACGCCGCAACCGCACGTCTCAACGGCTTTTCCAAAGCCATCGAAGATGCAAACGGGCGGTTGGAAAAACAATTGCTGCTGAAGGACACACCGGGTTTTTACACCGGTTTCTACGGCACCGAGCAGCTGCTTGCCTCCCACCGCGATATCGAAGTTGTATTCTACCAAAATGACAATATGGCGATTGGCGGGCTTCACTATGCTCAAAAAATCGGATTGAGCGTCCCGAACGACATTGGAATTGCCGGATGGGGCGACTTACCCATTTCAGCGATCCAACCCTATCGGTTGACGTCAATTGCAGTACCCCACCTTAAGATTGGACAGATCGCAGCCGAGATGGTTCTGGCCCAAATCAATGGAGAGCCAACGAAGTCCACCAAGGACGTCGGATTTCGGCTCATTCCTGGGAGTACGGTGAAAAAAAAAATCTGACCGAATGGGTAAGTCGGGAACAGCCAGCAAGGTAGCGCAAGGAAAGCTCCCAGATTTTCCGGCTCACAACGGATATTGAGCAAAGCTTTCGATTGCTGCGGTTGCCGCCCGCATAGCGGTCATTCAGAAACCGTACATCAATTCGAAAAGAAGAAATGACGGCTGGGCGGAACAAACCAGGCTTTTGCGATTGGAAAAGGCATGTCCACTTGGCCCCGTCCCGGACCTTGTTGTCACGATGTCTAAGAGCGTATTGTCCGATAGCTCTTATGTTTCCCAAGGAGGCTTTGCCCCTATCTCTGCAACCAGAAAGTCCATGAACACCCGCACTTTTGGGGACAGCACGTTGGACTTGGGATAGATCAGCCACAAGACATTGTCTTCACTGGCCTCAAAGTTTGGAAGAACCCGCACCAAACGGCCTGACTTCAGTTGGTCATGCACGCTCCAACGAGCATTCAAAGAAATACCTGCTCCTGCTAGTGTGGCGCGGACCTGGCTTTGACCGTCATCGATGATCAAGTGGCCTTTGGCTGAGGTAGGATCGAAGACAGCGTTTTCGCCGGCCGGTCCTTTCAGCGAACGCGGTTGGAGGTTTTGGAAAGCGATCAGACGGTGGTTTGTCAAATCGGTTGGTGTATCAGGAACGCCGTGCGTGTCGAGGTAGTGTGGCGCAGCACAAAGAATACGCCGGTCATCCGCCAGTTTGCGGCCCTTCAGGCTGGTGTCGACAAGTGGCGCGTTCCTGAGTGCCAGATCATAGCTTCCTTCGATCAGATCGAACTGCACATCCGATAGGCGCAGATCGAGCGTGAGATCGGGGTGCTGTTCAAGAAACTTTGGCAGGATTGGCGCGATGTAGAGCTGTGCGAAACTGCTTGGCGCAGCAAAACGCAATGTACCTTTGATCGTTGTCATTTGCTTACCCAATGCAGCAAATGCCGCCTCTTCCTGCGCAATGATCTCACGGGCGAAGGGCAGGAAATCCGCTCCTTCCACTGACAACGACACTTTGCGTGTCGTGCGGTGCAAAAGCTCGAAACCGAGGTTCTGCTCCAGCTTGGCAAGCCTTGCGCTGGAGACCGCTGGGGCCATGCCCAGATCACGCCCCGCCGCGCTGATGTTAAGCATGTCTGCTGCCCTAATGAACAATCGAAGCGCGTCTGTATTCAAACCCATTATATTCATTTTCCGAATTATCAATACATGATTGAGATGTTTATCTTCATTTTGATCAAGGTTAAATCCCTTTTACGGAGACAGCACAGCTTAGGCAGGAGGCGCACATGACACGGACAGCCACGGTCAACTACCATGTTCACAAATCCTACCGGCAAGCCTTTGAGCTTGATGCTGGCGGGGTTGCTGGCAACCTGATTTCCCCTGAACTGGTCGCGACATCCGTTGTACTATCAGACAACCGCGCAACGACCTCGTCGGTTTCTTTTGCGTGTGATGCCGTTGAAATCATGCCACTTGAAACGCAGGTCCGAGACTTTGCAGGCGACAGCTGGAAACCAATTTACGATGCCGAACTCAAGGCTATGCTGCTGGAAAAGCTGGGTGCGAGAGAGGTCGTGGTTTTTGATCACACACTTCGAGTGGATGACCCTGAAGCAACGCGTAAACCGGCGCGCAATGTTCATAGCGACTACAGCAAGGACGGAGCCAAACAGCGGCTTGTCGACTTGCTGGGCGCCGAGACCGCAGCAGAGTGGGCGCAAGGTCACTACGCTTTTGTCAATGTGTGGCGCCCTGTGGATCATCGGATCAATTCGGCACCTCTGGGCTTTGTACGGCCGTCGTCTGTCGACCCGTCTGACTGGATTCTACTGGACCTGATCTATCCTGACCGCGTGGGGCAAATCATGGGGCTGGCGGGAAACCCCAAACATGAGTGGATCTATCAATCCAAAATGACACCGGATGAGGTCGCGGTCTTCAACATATATGATAATCAAGGCCTGGCTTCGATTGCTCATAGCGCACTCGATATGGTCGAGGATCCAAACATCACTACCATTCGCAAAAGCATCGAAAGCCGCACTTTGGTGCGCTATTAAAGGAGGGCCAGACATGTTGGATGAAACGCAGCCGGCTGGGTTTAAGCAAATCAATTTGGCCTACAACCAGGTGTTTCGTCCCGGACGACTGAGCGTCGGCCTTGTATTGCCTCTCGAAGCCTATGCCGTCGGGGCAGAACCGACGCTACGAGGGCATTTGGAAGCGGCTCAGAAAGCCGAGGAGCTTGGGTTCGCAGCACTTTGGCTGCGGGACGTGCCCTTCAATGTTCCAAGCTTTGGCGACCCCGGGCAGGTTTTCGATCCATTTGTCTATCTGGGAGCGTTGGCAACGGCGACGGATCGGATTGCGCTTGGAACGTCGAGCGTGATCCTGCCATTGCGTCACCCCGCTCATGTCGCCAAGGCAGCCGCGACGGCAGATGTGCTCTCTGCCGGGCGGTTGCTTTTGGGTGTCGCGTCCGGCGACCGGCCCGAGGAGTACCCGGCGATGAACCAGAGCTTTGAAGATCGCGGGGCACGTTTCCGCGATAGTGTTGAGTACATCCGCGCCGTTGGATCGGCTTACCCGACTCATCAAAATGCACAGGGCAAACTGCATGGCGGGATTGATCTTTTGCCAAAACCGCACGGGAAGCGCCTGCCGATGCTCATAACCGGTGGTAGCCAACAATCACCTGATTGGGTAGCTCAGAACGGAGATGGCTGGATGACATATCCGCGCACCGCGGCGACCCAGGGTCAAGTCATCGCGGATTACCGAAGACGTGTGAAGGCGGCGGGCCGACCGGATATGCCTGTGATGCAATCGCTCTATGTCGATGTTGTTGCCGACCCTGCTGCACCTCCGCGCCCGATCCATCTTGGGTTTCAATCTGGCACCGACTTCCTTCGCAGTTATCTGCGCGAGATTGAAACGCTCGGGGTCAATCACGTCGCGCTGAACCTAAGGTTCAATCAAGCACCGATCGACACAACCCTCGAACATCTGGCGGACACTCTGCTGCCTGACTTTTCCTGAAGGATCAGACCGATGACCAAGACTATTCTCATTACAGGTTCAACCGACGGCATTGGCCTACTGACAGCGAAGAAGCTGGCTGCCGATGGGCACAAAGTGCTCCTCCATGGACGCAGTGCATCCAAATTGGAGAGCGCGGCTGCCGCCGTCGGAGGCGATGTTGAAACCTATGCCGCTGATCTCAGCGATCTGTCCGCGGTTCGAAAACTGGCCGAAAACGTTGAGGCGAAGCATCATAAACTGGATGTATTAATCAACAACGCCGGTGTGCTGAAAGCCCCGCAATCCGTGCTGGAAAATGGTCAGGACATTCGCTTTGTGGTGAACACGCTTGCACCGTACCTTCTGACCAAACTGCTACTGCCGATCATTCCTGCCGACGGTCGTGTCGTGAATCTGTCATCGGCGGCACAGGCCCCGGTAAACCTCAAAGCCATGCAGGGCAATGTGCCAATGGCGGATATGGAAGCCTATGCCCAAAGTAAGTTGGCGATCACCATCTGGACCCGCGAATGGGCCAAATCGCTGTCGAATGCACCAGTGATGGTCGCGGTGAATCCCGGATCTCTTTTGGCATCAAAAATGGTGAAAGAAGGCTTTGGCCTCGCAGGGAACGATATGAATATTGGCGCTGATATCTTGATTGACGCAGCCTTGGGTGTGCGGTTTGCGGATGCCGCAGGAGCCTATTTCGACAATGACAGTGGGGCTTTCGCTGATCCCCATGCCGCAGCGCTCGACGAAAACCACGCTGCCGACGTCATGAACGCCATCAAAGACTTGATCAGCCAGACGGGCTGACCATCCGGCGCGAAAACGCCGAGCACTTCCACCTTTAACACTCCCCTACCCCTCACGCGTGCTGCGTCGAGGCCCAAGAAAGGACTGCCTGATGAAATACGAGAACTTTCAAACCTTTGACGTAGCTGTTGAGAACGGCATCGCCACGGTCACCTTCAACTTTGGCTCTGTGAACGTGCAGGGCCAGGAAATGCTGGCCGACCTCAACAGTCTGGCAATGCGGCTAGAGCGGGACCGCGACACAAAGGTCGTGATCTTTCAGTCGGCCAATCCGGAAATCTGGGTCTGCCACTACGATACCGAGCTACTTAAGGACATGTCGACCGAAGCCGTGTCCCGCGAGGACGCGCAGCTTTTGGATCTGCAATCGGTTTGCGAGCGGATCAGCAAGGTACCACAGGCCACTATTGCAAAGCTGGAAGGGTTTGCGCGCGGTGGCGGGCACGAATTGGCCTTGGCGTTGGATATGCGTTTTGCCGCGCGGGGAAAGTACAAGTTCATGCAGATGGAGGTCGGAATGGGCATCCTGCCCTGCGGCGGTGGCGCTTCGCGCATGGCCCGTCAAACCGGCCTTGGCAAAGCGCTTGAGATCATCCTGAGCGCACAAGACTACGACGCGGATGATGCCGAACGTCTGGGCACAATCAACAAGGCTTTGGAGCCCAATGAGATCGGCCCGTATGTAACCGCTCTGGCCGAACGGATCGCACAATTCCCCGCAGAGTCGATCAACGCCTGCAAACAGATGGTCTATGAATCCATCGATAAACCCATCGATGAAGCGCTGAAGGCCGAAGCCTATTGGCTGTATCAGGCGACCAGCAAAACTCCGGCCGTAAAACGTTTCACGATCGCGGATGAACAAGGTTTGGAACATGACATCGAGAACCAGCGCAAGTGGGGCGATCTGGTGATGCAGGTGCAAGACATCAACTGACTATCCCAAGACAAAAATCTCGTCAGGCGTGCGTGGATTCCACGTGGGCCTGACAGCATCTCACAAAAGGAAAACCTCAATGAAGGCAATGGTTCTCAAGTCTTACGGTCCCGATGCGCTATTCGAGCTCGCTGAAATTGCCGATCCGGTCGCGACTTTTGGACATGTGGTTGTCAAAGTGGCCGCGACCAGCGTCAACACCGTCGACACAATGATCCGAAGCATGGGCGCGGACCTGCCTCTGTCCCCTCAATTGCATGCCGTGCTTGGCATGGATTTTGCTGGCACGGTTGTTGCGATTGGCGACGGTGTAACAGGTTTTGCCGTAGGCGATGAGGTGTACGGTTGTGCTGGAGGATTGATGGAACTCCCTGGCGCTTTGGCGGAGTACATTAACGCAGACGCGCGCCTGATTGCCCGCAAACCCAAGACGCTGAGCATGCGGGAAGCTGCAGCGCTGCCTCTCGTCGGCATCACCGCCTATGAAGGGCTGACCCGTGCTGGTGTTGGCGAAGGGCAGACTGTTCTGGTGCAGGGTGGCGCCGGTGGCGTTGGTCATATTGCCATCCAAATCGCCCGCCACCTTGGTGCCAAAGTATCCGCAACGGGTCGCGGCGCGGATCAGATGGCCCTGATCCAAGAGCTGGGCGTGCGGCCGATAGATTTCACAACGCAAAAGGTCCAGGACTACGTGGCTGAGCACACCAGCGGTTTGGGCTTCGATGTAGTGTTCGATAGCGTTGGCGGGCAGAACATGACGAACTCGTTTGAAGCCGCCAGGCTCAATGGCCATGTCGCCTCAACGGTCGCGATGGTTGAGATTGATTTGACGCCTGCGCATTTCAAAGGTCTGTCTCTGCACGTCGTTTTCATGCTGATCCCGATGATGCACGATGTCGGGCGGCAAACCCATGGCGACATACTGAGGATACTTGCAGGTTTGGCGGATGACGGCGCGCTCAAACCGATTGTTGACGAACAGAAGTTTGGGTGGACCGACGTCGGCGCAGCTTATGCGCACCTGACGAATGGATCTAAGGTCGGAAAAGTCGTAGTGGAGCCGTGACAGGATTCAATTGGGGTTGGTGCGCGCATAATGACTAATCGCACCAACTCAGTCTGAACTGCTATTGATGACGCACATCTTGCATTGCTGACCTCAGAGCCGTTTGCATCCTATGTTACTTTGGGTTCGCAGCAGCCGATCGCCGCGATCTGCTCGAACGGTCGGTTCGGTGTTTTCGAATGTCCGATTCCCTCAGAGCGTTTGGCGGAAGTGCAGGCAAAGTCACCATTCAATCAAAGGTCGGGTTTATGAATTCCGGAAGCGATGCGCGCGCGCTCGTAAATACGTGAAAGAAGTGCTCCTAAAAGGTTGAGCCAGGTCA
>NZ_JBQFPT010000023.1:0-17627 GCF_056536505.1 Ruegeria sp. CL3
GACAAGCTGGACCACACCATGTCCTTCATGTTCGAAACCCGCTTCCCACAGCATCTGACGGCCTTCGCCGCGACCGAGGCCCCCTTGCAGGACGACTATATTGACTGCTGGTCCTCGCTTGAGAAAAAGTTCGATGGGACACCGGGAAGGAAATAACCTGCCATGAGCTTTGATATCTGGATCACCTATGTCGCCACCGTCCTGCTGCTGATGAGCACTCCGGGGCCGAGCCAGCTCTTGATGCTGTCGAACTCGGCCACCAACGGGCTGCGCCGGGGCGTGTTCACGGCTGCTGGCGATCTGACGGCGAACCTGTTGCAGATGTTGGCGGCGGGTCTCGGGCTTGCCGCGATTATTGCAGCCTCGGGCACAGCGCTGACTGTGATCAAATGGCTGGGCGTCGCCTATTTGGTCTTTCTCGGTGTCAAAGCGATTGTCAAAGCCAAACCTCAAACAGCGCACACTGCACAGCTGGCCAGCCGCAAAACCTTGTGGATGCAGGGCTTCATCACCTCAGCCGCCAATCCCAAAGCAGTTGTTTTCTTTGCTGCTCTGTTTCCGCTGTTCATCGACGGCGCTCTGCCCTTCTGGCCGCAATTCGCGATCCTCTCGGGCACATATCTGATCATGGACGGGTTGTTTCTGACCTCCTACGGAGCAAGCGCCAGTTGGTTAGCTACGCGGCTCAAAGGGTCTGCGCGGTTATGGCTGGACCGCGCGGGTGGCGGGTTCATGATTCTGGCTGCCGTTCTGCTGGGGCTGAAGTCCCTGCGAGACGCTCAATAAACCAAGACAAGGATCAAAAGATGCCTTTGCTGAAATCCTGGGTAGCCTCGGCCAATGACGCGGCCCATCCATTTCCGTTGAACAACCTGCCCTACGGGGTGTTTGCCCTTGGCGAAGAAGAGCCCAGATGCGGCGTTGCCATTGGGGATATGATCCTCGATGTCACCGCAGCTGAGGCCGAAGGGCTGATCACCCTGACCGATGAGCCGCTTTTCGACCTGCCCTTCTGGAACCCTTTGATGGAGCAAGGCCCCGCCGTCTGGGCCGCCCTGCGCGACCGCCTGACCACGCTTCTGTCCGAAGGCGCGGCGGAAGAAGAGGCGGTCGCCCCCCTGCTGGTGCCGCAAAGCGCGGTTGTCATGCACATGCCCTTCGCGGTCAGCGAATACACCGATTTCTACGCCGGCCGGCATCACGCCTTCAACGTGGGCTCGATGTTCCGCGACCCCGAGAACGCGCTGCCTCCGAACTGGCTTCATATTCCCATTGGGTATAATGGTCGGGCATCGTCGGTCGTGGTGTCGGGTACGGATATCCGGCGCCCGTGGGGGCAGCTGAAGTCGCCCGATCAGGACAAACCCGCCTTCTTGCCCAGCCGCCGCTTCGACTTTGAGCTTGAGATGGGGGCAATCGTTGGCACTCCGTCCGACGGCCCGATCTCGGTACAGCAGGCGGACGATCATATCTTCGGCTACGTTCTGCTGAACGACTGGTCCGCCCGTGACATTCAAGCGTGGGAGTATCAACCCCTTGGGCCGTTCCAAGCCAAGGCCACGGCCACATCAATCAGCCCATGGATCGTGACCAAACCGGCGCTGGAGCCCTTCCGCTGCGACACACCCGAGCGAGAATTCGAGTTGCTGGATCACCTGAAGGATTGCGGCCCTATGCTCTATGACTTTTCGCTTGAGGTGACGCTGGCCCCCGAAGGCCAGACTGCGACCACAATCACCCGCACGAATTACAGCGAGATGTACTACTCCGCCGCGCAACAATTGGCCCATCACGCCAGTTCAGGTTGCCCTATGAATACCGGGGACCTGCTTGGGTCCGGCACGATTTCTGGGCCGACGCGAGACACACGAGGCTCGCTGCTGGAACTCAGCTGGGGCGGCAAAGACCCGTTGAACCTTGAGACTGGTGAGGCCCGCAGCTTCCTTGAGGACGGAGACACGCTCACCCTGTCCGGTTCCGCGCAGGGGGATGGCTATACAATCGGGTTCGGGACCTGCCATGGCACTGTGCTTCCGGCGCTGGAGGACCCTCTCAAACCCTAAGCCATGCCGCACAGCACCTGTGTGCCGGTGTTGGTAGGATTGAGGACCAAGACCGCCTAGGTTGGTTGCATCCAAGCAATGAGGCCCCCGATGTCTGAGATCACCGGCTATCACGCCCATGTCTATTTCGACGCCGACACACAGGATTTAGCGCAACAGATTTGCGAAGAGGCCGCCCGCCTTTTTCCGGTCCAATTGGGGCGTATGCACGCGCGCCCGGTTGGTCCGCATCCGAGGTGGAGCTGCCAGCTGGGCTTTGCCGCCGACGCGTTCGATCAGGTCATTCCGTGGTTGATGCTCAACCGGCAGGGCCTGACGATTTTCACCCATGCTGAAACCGGCGATGATCTGGCCGACCACCGGGATCACGCCGTGTGGATGGGAGAGCTTTTAGATCTGGACCTGTCGATTTTCGACAAGGCCTAGATCGCTTTGCGTTTGATTTGAACCGAAATACGCTGCCTCTCCCTGCGGCCGAACGCGCATTTCGGTAGCTTTGCCTCAGATAAAACGCAAAACGCTTTAGCCCAACCCCCGCGCCTGATCCCGCAGCACGAATTTCTGAACCTTGCCGGTGGATGTCTTGGGCAAAGTCCCGAACACCACCGTCTTGGGCGCTTTGAAATGGGCCATATTGTCCCGGCAGAACGCAATCAGATCGGCCTCGGTCGCGCTGGCCTCAGGCTTTAGCTCAACGAAAGCACACGGGGTTTCGCCCCATTTCTCATCTGGACGAGCGACCACGGCGGCCTCCATGACGGCAGGGTGCTTGTAGAGGACACCCTCAACCTCGACGGATGAGATATTCTCGCCGCCCGAGATGATGATGTCCTTGGACCGGTCCTTCAGCGCGACATAGCCATCGGGGTACATCACCCCCAAATCGCCCGAGGCAAACCAACCGCCGTTGAACGCCTTGTCGGTTGCATCGGGGTTCTTGAGATAGCCTTTCATCACCACATTGCCCTGCATGAAGATCTCACCCATGGTTTCGCCATCGGCGGGCACAGGCTCCAGCGTTTCGGGATCGGCCACCATCAGCCCGGACAGCGCCGAATAGCGCACACCTTGCCTTACTTTTAGAGCGGCCCGTTCGGCTGGGTCCTTCTGGTTCCACTCATCCTTCCACGCACAGACGACCGAAGGGCCGTAGGTCTCCGTCAGGCCGTAGACATGGGTCACCTCGACGCCCATTCCCTCCATCGCTTCGATCACGGCAGCTGGCGGCGGGGCACCGGCGGTCATCACTTTGATCTGGTGGTCGAAATCCTTGAGGTGATCTGGGGCATGCGCCAGCATGTTCAGCACGATAGGTGCGCCGCAGAAATGGGTGACTTTCTCCTCCCGGAAGGCGGTATAGATCGGCTCGGCCCGAACCGCGCGCAAACAAACCGAGACCCCGGCATTCAGCGCCATGGCCCAGGGGAAACACCAGCCGTTGCAGTGGAACATCGGCAGGGTCCACAAATAGACCGAATGCTTCGGCATACCCCAATCCAGCAGATCGGACTGCGCGTTCAAGGCGGCTCCCCGGTGGTGATAAACCACGCCCTTGGGGTTACCGGTCGTGCCAGAGGTATAGTTTAGCGTAATCGCATCCCACTCATCCGCGGGCAGAGACCAGTCAAGCTCAGGGTCGCCTTCGTCCAGCAGGGCGTCATAGGTCAGGCTGCCAAGGCGTTCGCCACCATCAAAGCTAGGATCTTCGATATCGATGACCAGAAGGTCATGATCGACCTGCGGCAGCGCCTCTTTGACGACGGCGGAAAACTCGGGGTCGACCAGCAGCACCTTGGCCTCGGCATGGTTAAGGATGAAGGCGATGATCGGCGCATCGAGGCGCGTGTTGATCGCGTTCAGAACAGCGCCGGCCATGGGAATACCGAAATGGGCCTCATAGAGCTCGGGGATGTTGGCAGCGATGATCGAGACGGTATCGCCCTTGCCCACCCCACGGGCCGTCAGGGCGCTGGCCAGACGGCGACAGCGCGCATAGGTCTGTGCCCAGCTATAGCGGCGGTCTCCATAGACGACGGACGGGTAGTCGGGATACACCGCCGCCGTCCGTTCGATGAAGCTGAGCGGGGATAGCGGCGTGTAATTCGCACGGTTCTTATCCAGATGACGCTCATACATATTGGCTGCTTGCATCCGCCAACCCTCCCAATTCGCGTGTGTCGCCACATGACCATAAACACGAGGCTGTGACCATCTTGTAGAAATACGACAACTGGCGGGGCTCTGGCGATACGCTATGATGACATCTGGCCCTATATTCGCGACCCCATTCGCGGTGATCTGGGCCATCGCATTTACTTGCTATCGTGGGACCGATCCCACAATCTGCACACCGCATCAGACTGAAAGGACATGTCATGGACGGCACGTTCAACGAAAACGATCTTTCCCGCGTGGTCGAGGCCGACCGCGCCCATATCTGGCACCACCTGATCCAGCATAAACCCTTTGAAACAAACGATCCTCGCATCATTGTCGAAGGCAAAGGCATGCGTGTCTGGGACCAGAAAGGCAAAGAGCATCTGGATGCGGTTTCTGGCGGCGTCTGGACGGTGAACGTCGGCTACGGCCGCGAATCCATCTGTAAGGCGGTCTATGATCAGCTTATGAAGCTCTGCTATTTTGCGAATTCGGCAGGGTCGATTCCCGGTTCGATCTTTGCGGAGAAGCTGATCGAAAAGATGCCGGGCATGAGCCGCGTTTACTACACAAACTCAGGCTCCGAGGCGAACGAGAAAGCCTTCAAGATGATCCGTCAGATCGCGCACAAGCGCTATGGCGGCAAAAAGACCAAAATCCTGTATCGTGATCGCGACTATCACGGCTCGACTCTGGCGGCGATGTCAGCGGGTGGTCAGGACGAGCGCAACGCGCAATACGGCCCGTTTGCTCCGGATTTCGTGCGTGTTCCCCATTGCATGGAATACCGCAAGCACGAACTTAACGGCGCGCCGGAGGAAAACTTTGGCGAGTGGGCTGCCGACCAGATCGAAGAGGTCATCCTGCGTGAAGGGCCAGACACCGTTGGCGCGCTGTGCCTTGAGCCGGTGACCGCAGGTGGCGGCGTGATCGAAGCACCCGAAGGCTACTGGCAGCGCGTACAGGAGATCTGCAAGAAGTACGACGTGCTGCTGCATATTGATGAGGTTGTGTGCGGCGTCGGTCGGACAGGTACCTGGTTCGGCTACCAACAGTATGGCGTGAAGCCTGACTTTGTCACCATGGCCAAAGGCGTTGCCTCGGGCTATGCGGCCATCGCCTGTCTGGTCACCACCGAAGAGGTCTTTGACATGTTCAAAGACGACGCGGCGGATCCGATGAACTATTTCCGTGACATCTCGACCTTCGGCGGCTGCACCGCTGGTCCGGCCGCGGCGATCGAGAATATGCGCATCATCGAGGATGAGAACCTGCTGGGCAACTGCGTCGAAATGGGCGATCGCATGATGGGTAACCTGCAAGCGCTGATGGAGAAGCATAAGGTCATCGGCGACGTGCGCGGCAAAGGCCTGTTTCTGGGTGCCGAACTGGTTGCAGACCGCTCCACACGTGAACCGATGGACGAAAAGAAGGTACAGGCCGTTGTGGCAGACTGCATGGCGCAGGGTGTCATCATCGGCGCGACCAACCGCTCGCTGCCGGGTCGCAACAACACGCTGTGCTTCTCGCCTGCTCTGATCGCGACGGCGGATGATATCGACCAGATCACCGATGCGGTCGACGGCGCGCTTGGGCGTGTGTTCGGCTAGAGAATGAAAAACGGGAAACCGGGCGTTCCTGCGCCGGTTTCCCTTCCTCCGGGCCGCAAAATTTTTTGCGAACCAGACGATCAGACACACCTCTTGCTCTTGCGTATCAACCGGCGCAGACTTGCATGCAGAGGAGTGTACCATGACACCCAAAACCTCAGACACGGAACCTTCGGGCGATATGGCGTCGCCGCAAGGTGCAGCGCTCAAGGTCAACACAGTAAGTGCGCAAGACATCAAGGACTCGTTGAAGGCGGGCGTGGCGGACTTTCTGGCCCGCCCTGTCATGAGCGGGTTTTTCGGCCTGTTCTACGCCGTTTTTGGCCTTGTCTTTGTGTGGTGCCTGATTTGGCTCGGCAAGGTCTGGATGATCATTCCGGCCATTGTGGGTTTTCCACTGGTTGCGCCCTTTGCCGCTGCCGGGCTTTATGAAATGTCCCGACGATTGCAGAACGGGGAACAGTTCGGATGGTCCGATATCTTGACGGTGATGGCCAATCAACGCAAACGCGAGATGGGCTGGATGGCCTTTGTCACCCTGTTCATTTTCTGGGTATGGGTCTATCAGGTGCGCCTTTGGTTGGCGATCATCCTGCAGAATGCGTCCTTCTCGGACTTTGACGGGTTTCTGAACACCGTCTTCTTCACACCCGAGGGCTGGACGTTTCTGGCAATTGGCACTTGTATCGGCGCGGGCCTTTCGGCCGTGCTGTTTTCGGTCACCGTTGTGGCCATGCCGCTGCTTCTGGACCGAGAGACCAACTTCGTATCAGCCATGCTGACCTCGATCCGAGTCGTCACCGAGAACCCGGTGGTGATGCTGGGTTGGGCAGCAATCATCTCGGCAACCATGCTGCTCTCGCTGATCCCGGCATTCTTGGGCCTGATCTTCACCCTGCCGATCCTTGGTCATACCACGTGGCACCTGTATCAGCGTGCCGTTCCTCCGTCCGAGAATTGAACGGGACCCCTGGGAGGGAAAGGCACATCCAAAACAAAAAGGACCGCCCCAAATGGGACGGCCCTTTGTTCACTGTCTCTCTTTTCAGAGATCAGGCAGCCAGAGCAGCCTGAGCTTTGGCGACGATCGCACCGAACGCTTCCGGTTCGTGTACGGCCAGGTCAGCCAGAACTTTGCGGTCCACTTCGATACCGGCCAGGTTCAGGCCGTTGATGAAGCGGGAATAGGTCAGAGCCTCGTCATGGCTACGCACAGCAGCATTGATACGCTGGATCCACAGTGCGCGGAAGTTGCGCTTGCGGTTTTTGCGGTCGCGGGTTGCATACTGGTTCGCCTTGTCGACGGCCTGACGGGCAACCTTGAAGGTGCTCTTGCGGCGGCCATAGTAACCTTTGGCGGCCTTGATGACCTTCTTGTGACGGGCGTGAGTTACGGTTCCACCTTTAACGCGGGACATCTCTTAATCTCCTCTTAGCGGTCGTAGGGCATGTAGCCCTTGACGATCTTGGCGTCGGGGGCGGACAGGGTGGTGTTGCCACGGGCATCGCGGATGAACTTCTTGGTCCGCTTGATCATGCCGTGCCGTTTGCCGGCCTGGCCAGCAAGGACCTTACCGGTCGCAGTCACCTTGAAGCGCTTCTTGGCGCTCGACTTGGTCTTCATCTTAGGCATTTCCGTCTCCTTTCAGGGTTCGGTACTAAACGCGACTCGGCATGCCATCTCGGCCGGTCACGCGATCAGATGCGCCGTTTACGCAAGTTCAGTCATACTGGCAAGGGGGTTTGGCCCAGAATCTGCGCTTTTCGCAGTGGCCAATGCACCGGGGCAGCACAGGGCCGCCCCGGTGAAGTGTTTAGTGGCTGAATTTGCGGATTTCGCCGCTCTTCAGACGCTCGGAATAGGACGCCAGCTCCTGGCGTACCACTTTCATCAAGAAGTAGAGCGCAAAGACGTTCACAACCGCCATCGCAAAGATCGCCGCATCCGAGAAATCGATGACCGGGCCAAGGTTGGCCGCCGCACCAATGACAACGAAGATGCAGAAGATGATCTTGAAGACCAACTCTTTGGTGTGGCCTTCGCCGAACAGATAGGTCCAGGCCTTGAGGCCATAGTAGGACCAACTGATCATGGTCGAGAAGGCAAACAGAACCACAGCAATCGCCAGAATGAACGGGAACCAGCTGAACGCGCTGCCGAAGGCCGCCGAGGTCAGGCTGACGCCGGTATTGCCATCGACCGTTGCAATCGCGTTGCCCGCTTCGTTCAGCATGTAGTTGCCGGTTGCCGGATCAACGATCAGCTGCTGGGTGATGATGATCACCAGCGCAGTCATTGTACAGATCACAACCGTGTCGATGAACGGCTCAAGCAGCGAGACGAAGCCCTCGGTGATCGGTTCTTTGGTCCGTACGGCTGAGTGCGCAATCGCAGCGGAACCCACGCCCGCTTCGTTCGAGAACGCCGCACGACGGAAGCCCTGGATCAGCGCACCGACCATACCGCCAGCAACACCGAGGCCGGTAAAGGCGCCTGCGAAGATCTGACCGAAGGCCCAGCCGATTTGGTCTGCATGCATCAGGATGATAACCAGCGCCGCCAGTACATACATGACACCCATGAAGGGCACGACCTTCTCGGTCACGCGCGCAATGGATTTCAGGCCGCCCACGATCACCGCAAAGACGATGCCCGCAAAGACCAGACCTGTGATCCAACCCGGATAATCTCCGACAATCCCGGCAATCTGCTGGTGCGCCTGATTGGCCTGGAACATGTTGCCCCCGCCTAATGCGCCAAGGATACAGAAGATCGAGAAGAGCACGGCCAGGATCTTGCCACCCGGCAGGCCCAGCTCGGCAAAGCCCTTGGACATGTAGTACATCGGGCCACCCGAAACGGTGCCGTCTTCATATTCGTTGCGGTATTTCACACCCAATGTACATTCGGTGAATTTCGACGCCATGCCCAGCAGGCCCGCGACGATCATCCAGAACGTAGCTCCCGGCCCACCGATCCCGATGGCAACCGCCACACCGGCGATATTCCCAAGACCGACTGTCCCCGACAAAGCGGTGGCAAGGGCCTGAAAATGGCTGACCTCACCCGCGTCATTGGGGTCGGAGTAATCGCCTTTAACCAAGCTGATCGAATGTCCGAAGAATCGGAATTGCACAAATGCAAAATAGAGCGAGAACACAGTGGCCGCGACGACCAGCCACCCCACGATCCATGGGAAACCAGTGCCCGGAAACGGCGCGAAGATAAAGCTAACGAAGGGGCCGGTAAAATCTGCGAAAGCCTGATTGATCTTCTCGTCCAGACCCGGCGCCTCTTGCGCGAAAGCGGGGCCAGACATCAGAGCCATGGTCGCACCAAGGCCCAGTTTTTGAAGCATATTCATCCTAATCCCTCCGCTCAGTTCACGACCGTGACAGGCACGTCGGCATGCATGACCAAGTTCTGAGTCGAGCTACCAAACAGCCGTTTCTTGAACCCATCCGCCGAGGCGCGGCCGACGATGATCTGAGTGCCGCCGTTTTCGACCGTGATCGCGTTCAGCGTCTCGGCCACGTCGCCATGGCGCACGATGCCGTGCGCTTCGAACCCATCGGCCTTTAGCGCCTCAACCGTAGGGGCAATGATCCGTGAGGTGGCCAGTTCGACCTCTTCCTCGCGCCGCTTGTGCCGTTGGGCGTTTTCTTCCGGTGTTTGGAAAGTGAAAGGGGACCATTCGATGACATAAACAACCAGCATTTCGCATGAGCCAATCCGCCCGGCCAAATCCTTGGCAAAGGCGATAGCGCGCTCTCCGGTTTCTGTCCCGTCCAGTCCAATGACAATCTTTGTTGTCATGACGTTCCTCCATTTTTTTTCTGGTTTGACCGGGACCCGTGCCCCCGGTAGGGCGACCGGAACCTGGAACTATCTGAGATGATCGCCCTAAGGTTCAGTATCCGGCAAAATCACCAAAAAACAGAGGTATTTTTGCTGGATACAACCCTACGGGCATCTTCCCCTTGAAAACAAACAAGAAAAGCCGCCTAAAAATTAGGCGGCTTGAGAGTTCTCAATATGATCCTTCCTGAAATCCGGGCAAACTCATCCCGGATCGGTGTTGTAAATCAGACGCTCGTCACAAGGGGCAATACGCAGAATATTGGTGGTTCCGGGGACATTGAACGGAACGCCTGCGGTAACAACGATCTGGTCGCTCTCGGCGGCGAAGCCCCCAGCGCGCGCGGCGCGGGCCGCATTGACCACGGCCCCCTTGAACCTCTCAAGTTCGGGCGTCATCACACAGTGGCAACCCCAGCTCAGGCACAGACGGCGGGCGGTTCCCGTTGCTGGCGTCATGGCGATGATCGGCACACCGGGACGTTCACGCGCAGTCAAAAGTGCTGTGGTGCCGCTTTGGGTGAAACAGCAGATCGCTTTGATGTCGGTCTTTTCCGCGATCTCCCGCGCGGCTGCCACGATACCGTCCGCGATGGTCGACCCTTTGGCAGTACGCGAGGCGGCGATGATCTGCGTGTAGGTCGGGTCGGCCTCGACCTCGATGGCGACCTTGTTCATGGTCTGCACGGCCTCGATCGGGTACGAACCTGCCGCAGATTCCGCGCTGAGCATGATGGCATCCGTGCCTTCGTAAATCGCAGTTGCTACGTCCGAGACCTCGGCGCGGGTTGGCATCGGGCTTTCGATCATACTCTCCAGCATCTGGGTCGCGACAATCACCGGCTTGGCCGCACCACGGCACTTGCGAACCAGACGTTTCTGGATCGGGGGCACAGCCGAAACCGGCAACTCAACCCCCAGATCGCCGCGCGCCACCATGATCCCATCTGATGCGTCGAGAATATCGTCAAACGCCTCTACCGCTGCGGGCTTTTCGATCTTCGACAGGATCGACGCCCGTCCATCCGCCAGCGCACGCGCCTCGAACACGTCCTTGGCCCGCTGCACAAAGCTGAGCGCCAGCCAATCCACGCCCAGTTGGCACACAAACTCCAGATCGTCGCGATCCTTGGCTGACAAGGCTGCCAGTGGCAGCAGCACATCAGGCACGTTCACACCCTTGCGGTTCGAAATCGTCCCTCCGACTTCGACAGTACAATTGGCGAAATCCTGACCGCAATCCTGCACGGTCAGACGGATCTTACCGTCATTGACCAGCAACCGCGCACCGGGTTCCAGCGCCGCAAAAATCTCGGGGTGTGGTAGGCAGACACGGTTGATGTCTCCGGCCTCGGGGTCGAGGTCCAGCCGGAACGCCGCGCCCTCTACCAGTTCTTCCGCATCATTGGCAAAAACCCCAACACGCAGCTTCGGGCCTTGAAGATCGGCCAGAATCGCGATCGGGCTGTCCAGATCCTTTTCCACCTGACGAATAATTCGATGCCGTTCGCGGATCTCGTCATGGCTGCCATGGCTCATGTTCAGGCGAAAGACGTCGGCCCCGGCCTCGTGCAACGCCCGGATGGTGTCATAGTCATTGGACGCCGGTCCCAGCGTCGCCACGATTTTTACATTTCTAAGGCGTCGCACTGGTTTCGCTCTCCTCAATCCCACGGTGATGCGGCAATGTTACCGCAAACAGTATGGGGGTGGTTATTGCGCAATTCCCTTTTGGAAGCAACTGCCATACACCTGCCGCAAACTTGATGACAGGCTCATGACATACACTCCGTTTTTTATCCATGGCGAGGATCGCCCGTCCCGATGGCTGATCACCTGCGATCATGCGACCAACACCGTCCCCCCCGAAATCAACGGCGGGGATCTGGGATTGCCGCGCGAAGATATGGAACGCCACATCGCCTATGATGTCGGCGCCTACGAGGTCTCGAAACATCTGGGCGAGATCCTGAATGCGCCGGTCATCGCAGCCAATTTCTCGCGCCTAGTGATTGATCCGAACCGGGGTGAGGACGACCCGACCCTGCTGATGAAGCTCTATGACGGTTCGATCATTCCCGGCAATCGCCACGCTGATGCAGCCGAGCGTGAGCGGCGTTTGGACATGTGCTACCGCCCTTATCACGACGCGCTTGGGAGGTTGGCCGCCCTGCCCCATGCGGTGATCGTGTCTATGCACTCTTTCACCCGCCAACTCCGCGGTCGGGAACCACGGCCTTGGCATGTTGGCGTTCTGCACACCCCGGATGAGCGCTTCTCACGCCCTCTGATCAACCGCCTGATGGCCGAAGACGATCTGTGCGTCGGCGTGAATGAGCCCTATACCGGCGTTCTGCCCGGCGATGCCATCGACACGCATTGCACCTCGCACGGTCGACCAAATGCATTGATTGAGCTTCGCAATGATCTGATCGCGGATCACGCGGGACAGCGGGCCTGGGCAGAAAGGCTCGCAGTGATCCTTCAGGATGCGCTAACAGACAGCGGCCTTTGATCGCACGTTGTTGTGAGCTGCACCTTCAGCCCCCACATTGGAGACCGGGAAGGAGGCGACCATGACACAAGAGTTGCTGACAAGTGTTTTTGGCTGGATGGCGGTACTGAACATCGTCGTTTTGCTGTTCACAACCGTTATGATTGTGCTTTTGCAGGACTGGATTCTAGGGGTTCATGCCGGAATGTTCCGAATGGAGCGGCCTGATGTAGAGCGCGCCTATTTTAGGTATCTGGCCAACTACAAGATCCTCACTTTGATTTTCTCCATCATTCCCTGGCTGGCCTTGAAACTGGCCTAACGCTGAGTCAGTTGAAACACGCACATCAGAGCGTTAATTCGGAAACAGACCGCATCCACTTATTCGGAGCCAGACCATGGACAAGCAAACCGAAATCGAACTTCAAGCCGCAGCGTTCCGTCGGCTGCAAAAGCATTTGATGGAAGATCGCACCGACGTTCAGAATATCGACATGATGAATCTGGCCGGGTTCTGCCGCAACTGCCTGTCACGCTGGTATCAGGAAGCGGCCAACGACAAAGGCATCGAGATGGGCAAAGACGAAGCTCGTCAGATCTTCTACGGCATGACCATGGATGAATGGAAAGCCAACTACCAGACCGAAGCCAGCCCGGACAAACAAGCCGCCTTCAAGGTCGCGTTTGATGAGAATGTCACGAAGAAGGGCTAAGAACTTGAAACCACGCGGCCAAACACTTAAGACTGATGATCAATTCCTATGCGGAAGCACCCCAAAGCACTCTGTGATGCGTGCTCATGTTTTTCGAGTTTAGGTTGATCTCTGAACAAGCCGTTTCCGCTCGTGATGCTTCCACAGTGCTTTCAGTTGGGTTGTCGCAATTAGAAACACCGCGCGGACGCGGCATTCAAGCTGTTATTATCTGACCCTAAACATTGGTTGCGGTAGTATGATTTGAACCTACGACCTTCAGGTTATGAGATAGCTTACGCTCACCTATACCAACTACGCCGGAAGGCGCGGATTTAATCTATCTTATTGGAATCATTTTTAATTTTGGCGACCAGCACGCCCCGTTTCTACCTCCTACGCCATGAAACGCTTCCCGTTACTTCCACAATGCTTCCATGGGGCGATGACAGCGAAAGGATGAGGGATGCCCAAACTGACCAAGCCCGCGGTAGAAGCCTTACCAGTTGAGGCGAAATACTACTTTGTCTGGTACAGCCAGATTGCCGGGTTTGGCGTCCGCGTCATGCATCCGGGGCCAATAACCTATGAAGCGCGGTATCGGAAAGATGGACGGACACGGCGTGTTTGCTGTCCCCGCCTTCCGGTTGCTGATCCTGACCGGGTGTCGCCTCGGCGAAATCCAGACGCTGCAATGGCCCTTCACTACAGATGCAGGAATGGAGCTTCCAGACACCAAAACAGGCGCGGCGCATTCCTCTACTACAAGCGGTCCGAGCGGTTCTAAGCGCCTTGCCACAGCTTCGCAACAACCCTTGCGTCATTTCCGGGGCTAGCTCTGGCCATCGCGCCACCAACCTGCAAAAGCCATGGCGTCGCATACTAAACGGGCTGGGTCTGCACGATGTCCGCATTCACGACCTGTACCATACCTATGCGTCAAATGCCGTATCGTCGGGTGTGCCAATCCAAATGGTCGGGCGATAGCTGGGTCACAGTCAGATTCAGACAACCATGCAGTACGCGCATTTAGCTTATGATCCTGTACAGCCGGCAGCGGAGGAAAACACAGCGCGCTCAATACAATCGTAGGCTCACTGAAACCCAACCATGATCTCCGCCTAGCTAGGTAAAACACTCGACGCGACCAGCCCCCTAAACGTTTACTTACACGTACTAAATTACGTGTAGCGTCTACGTATAAGGTACATACGAGTTTTCTCACTTCCCGGGGTATGCGCGGGACCGTGTTTACAACAGGAAGGGAAGACCACAATCCAAGCCGATCTCTCAAATGACCGCTTGGAGCCCAAGGCGGTCATTCAGTTCGAGCGAAACGAGCATAAATTGATCGAAATTCTTTAATGAGTCTGCGGTCCGCAAATTTTCTTTTCGTTGGACTACTTTCGGTACCAGCTTTGTGGCTTGGGCTTCCATTTCACATAGGTTTGGTCGCCAGCTACACGGTTTCAGATCAGGCTACTTTGACTGGACTGGGAAGACGTCAGATAGAGAATAGGAAGCCGCAGAGATGCGCCTTTCTAACCCCGTCAATTGTAGCATCGAACGATCAAAGAAAAACACGCCGTGTTGCCCAATAAACCAGCCTAACTCTGGTCCGCAATGGCAAGCGCAGTTTTGATCGCCTCCGCAAGTTCTCTAATGGCGAAATTCGGTGTGCTGAGCTGACGAACATGTTCCATAACTTCAAGTCCACGTCGCCATTCCGCACCGCCATAGCCTGCCCGCGCGGTCTCTATGCCTTCAGCGATGTGGCGTGCCCTGAATGACTTGATCAAATATGGATAGTCCGTTCCAAGGTAGAATTCCGCGTCATCTGTTTGCCTGTTGACCAAGATGTTCGCCCCCATAGCCGCGGCGAAGAAGCCCTTGGTGAAAGGCTTTGAAACCTCTCGGCTCGCACTTCGAGGCCGGACACCGTAGTGCATCGGATAATCAGTCATTTGCTGCAGCGCTTTAGTATAATCACTCTGATCCTTATAAGTTAGAACTTGGACCGCTCGCGGGTCGGGCGGTGCAATCATCTTTCTTGGGTTCCCAAGATAGCCAATTCGAAAATCCGATCTTGAAGCCGCCGAAACAAGAGTAATCCGCGGATCGGCGTGATGGGTCACATGGACAACGGAAGACCCGGAAACACCTTCCTTTGCAAGACGTGTATTTACGCGCCGGCAGCCTACACGGGACGCAAGTATATGTGCATGGTAAATCCCTAGCTCGTCTGTTTCAGGGACACTGTCTACGTGATCCGAGCACATGCCGGCAGAGGTCTCTCGCAGGGCAATCATGCGATCACGTCCAAGAAGGCGCAGGCTTGTTTGAAGTCCTATGACAACTGCACCTTTAGCATGTCGAACAAATTCTTCATGCTGTTCGGTAAAGCGTGGTTTGGCAAGTGCTACCGTCTCAACTTCATAGGTGTCGGAATACACTTCGGCCAAGAGTTTGGCATTTTGCTGCACTCGAGGCACCACCGATCCTTGATTGCGACGCCAACGTGGAAAGGCGAAAATAACACGCTGTTTCATGGAGTTACGATGGATGCTTCAGGCAAGGCAAGTTCAGGACGGTGCAGGTGTGCTGCTATTGGGAAACTGGCACGTACTTCGTCCAACGCGCTGGAAAAAGGAAGTTGCTCGAAGAAGCGTTCAATACCAAATTCGTCAATTTCCATATCCTGATAGTGCGAAACGATGTCGTCTAGAGACGTCCCAATCTTCAAGTACGATTGCTTCGGATCTAGGCCAGTGATCGCTAATAGTCCCGTCGGTGCCGCGTCAAAGGCAGTAAGCTTAAGATCGGGCCGGTGTTCCTGCAGTATCGGGATCAATTTCCATACATCGCCTGTCCAAATTTCTGGTAGCGAAGATAGATCGCGGGTCGTCATCTTTGTGTTTCTTGGAAAGCAGTCGTGAACGAAAATCACACCATCGAGAGCCATTGACCGTTCGGTATTCAGTACATCCCTTAACGCGTACTCGAAGAGGTGCATCCCATCGATGAAAGCTACGGAAATTTTCGCGCCCAGCCGTTCAAGTCTCCCCTTTGCGAAAAAAGTATCACTTTCCTCTTGGTAGAGAAGCATTTCCGGTTTTTTGCCCAAAACTCCAGAAGAAAGTCGAAAATGTGGATCAACCCCGATCGTCTTTCCCTGAACCATGGACAGGATTGTTCCCTCCCTGCAACCAATCTCCAAATACCAATCGAAGATGTACTTGCTGTGAAGCCGGCGAAAGAAGCGCCGATAAGGAAAGCCCTTTGCTGGACTAAACATTGAACACACCTTCCAAAAGTTCTAGCGGCTTCGAACCGCAATCGGGCAGATTAGTAACCCGGCTTGTACCGTTCACTCCTTCTAGCGACAATTCAGCTTTTCGAGTGCAAATGCAACTGCTTGAGGACCGGTCCAGCTTAGTTCTTCGAGGCAGGAGCAAAGCGTTCGGCGTTCTCAGCTAGAAAGACACCCTTTACGCCTGAACCGATATACAAATCTCACCTTTCCATCCATTTGATGCTCTCAGCGGTTCTTCTTTGATAGTATCAATTCGAAGTCACGCTTGATATCGAACATATCCTGTTAAGCTAAACGGCCATCGGCTGAAATCGCATGGTCTTGTCGGAGCTGATCCGCGACCTCGTCCCGAAAGTTTTTAACGGAGACTGAAACCCTCGGCTACCCGATGAGGCGGTTGATTGACGAAGCCATGGGAGCAAGCGAGCTCCGTCGAGCCGATCCAATCCTCGTAACCAACCAACTCTTGGCGCCAGCAAACAACTTCTTCTGGCCGGAGTTTTCAATGCGAGAATCCTACTCCCAATGACGAACTGGACGACTACGGCGTCATATTTCTGGCGCACTACAAAGCGGGCGTTTGGTTAGTCACCAGAATGGCAGGTTCGTCCACATACCAGCCATTTCCTAAGCGTCGGAACTTGGCTGCGTCACTTGTTTCCTCTAGCAGCAAAAATACCGATCACGTCTCTGCAATATTTGGGGTGAACTTACTCAACCTGGACCCTACACCGAGTAGGTTTTTTGACCACGCGAACAAGATGAGGTGTGCGTGACCGACAGCATGGAGCTTCGAAAGAATTCCCGATGGCATGCAAATTCTGTAAAAGTGGACACGGCCCCTTATTACAAGACTGAATGGTATTCGACGCTTTCTGTGTCAGAGCATGCGCACCATTCAGAAATGGCGTGTGACAGGGTTTGGCCCAAAATTCTATAAGTCGGGCCGCTCTACCGCCGTGACACCTGCTGGAATGGGCCGAGGCGCGTCGCTACGGCAACACCAGCAGCTACACCGCAGCCTGAGTTTTGCCCGTGCGGGGTCGGCAGCGCAGTGCGGGATTTTTGGACCGGAGGGGCCCTGTAGGGGCTCGTGCGAAAAGGTCCTACACCCCTTTGCTCAAACGTCACTAGAAAGGCACTGCGCCATGCCAAACCGGCCTACACAGAAAATTCAAAATCGGTCTCATTACCGCCATCATCAGGGACAATGAAGGCTTTTTTTCCGTCGATATGTCCCGCACATACAAGACCGATACCAGTGAATCGCGCAATTCGACCAGCTTCCACCATTCGGACTTACTCGCTGATATTGCTTCAAGATAAGGTAGCATTCGCCTACGCGGCCCAATCGGAAGTCCGATCTCAATCAGATCGTTCTTCGTTAGAATAGGAAGATCCGATACGCGAACATCTTGCTTTTTGAAAGCCTCTGCGTA
>NZ_JBQFPT010000024.1:0-8040 GCF_056536505.1 Ruegeria sp. CL3
ACCGCGCGCATCTCGTCAGCGTCATGACAAAACGCGCCGTCCAAGACTGCGCGTAAACACAGAAACAATAAACCCTAAAGCCCCGGGTAAAACCCCGGGGCTTTTGCTATGATTGGAAGGTCCGGACAGACCCATTCTGGTGAACACAAATTACAGTGGTGCGATTGGGTGTCCGATCCAGGATGGTTTGAATCTCACCCTCATCTGCATGGCAAAGCGCCGTTGACAATGCGTCTGCCGATGTGCCGTCTGCAGCCTGAACGCTGACCGTCGACCATTGGGGTGGGTGCATGGTTTTCGGATTCAGGACATGAAACTGACCGCCACCCAGTCGCAACGCAGCTGGACTAGAGGTGGCAATCGCTTGATCTTTGAGCGTCCGGGTCTGAACGATCCCGTGTTGGGGATCTGACACGCCCAGGGTCCAGTTGCGCCCGGCGGCGTAGTATTCACCGATATTGACCAATACGTTGTACCAACCCGCCTGACGCAGCACCTCTGTGACCAGATCCGTAGCGTAGCCCTGTGCAATACCATTCAGCGTCAGTGCCTGGCCGGCATCCAGCGCAATGTAATCGGGCGAAATCCGAACCCGGTCCCATCCAATAGCTTTGCGCACGGCATCGAGGTCTCCATTCTGCGCCGCTGCCTGCCACAAGGGCTGAACGGTCGGATCAAAACGCCCGTCGGTCTGCCGGTAGGCGCGATCGCAGGCGCGCAGAAGCGCCAGCATTTCGGGCGCGGGTGCTTTCAGGTGGCCAGAACGGTTCAACCGAGACAAGTCGGAATTCTGGCGGTAGAGGCTGAACAATGCTTCGCAGCGTTCTAACTCGGCTCGGATACGGGCTATGGCGGGTTCGGCAACGTCCGTAGGCGCGTCAAAGGCTAGGCTGACCTCGGCACCCAAGGCATAGCCGTGCCATTTTGTGGGCTGGGCCGCAGCCGGGGTCGCCAACGCGGCGGCAGAGATGGCAAGGAAGCGGCGGCGGTTTATCATTCGGCGGCGACCTCTCTGGCTTGGCGTCGGGCGGCGACAATCAGAGGCACGCATTTGGTACTGTCGTCATGGATCGCCACACAGTCAAGGCATTGAAAGCACTCATCATATTGGATGCGCCCGCTCTTTGCGATGGCCCCGTATTTGCATTTGACCTTGCACAATTGACACGGAGAGCCGCATTCCGTGCGCCGGTCGATCCAATCGCGCCCGCGCAACAGCCCTCCGATCGCCATGAAAGCCCCGAGCGGACAGACATAGCGGCAGAATCCCTTGAACAGCACCATTCCGAGGAACAGCCATCCCGCCGCGTAAGCCACGTAATACCATTCGCGCACAAAGAAGGTAGTAACCGCAGTTTTGAAGGGCTCGACCTCGGCGGCTTTGTCAACGTGATCGGGGGCGGCGAACACAACGCCCACAAGGCCCGCAAGGATGACGTATTTCAACCATTTCAGACGTCTGTCCCAGGCCTCGGACGGCTCAATCTGCGGCAGGCGGAGGGCTTTGCCCAAGTGATGCGCTAACTCTTGCATCGCGCCGAATGGGCAGAGCCAACCGCAGAACAGCCCCCTGCCCCATGCGATGAAACCAGCGATGGACACCGCCCAGATCAACAGGGAAAACGGGTCGTACAGAAGGAACGCGAAACTGCCACCCTCGACTGCTGCTCTGAGTGTTCCAAGAACTGTGACGATGGACAACTGCCCTTGTCCCCACCATCCGACAAAACCGATGACAACCGCCAGCACGCCCAAGCGGAGCGGCGTGAACAAAGGTTGGGCCGCCAGTGCATTCATACGAAAGCTGAGCGCGGCGACGAGACTTGTCAGGAAGATCCCCAGAACGATCATGTCAGTCTGACGGTTGCGCAGCGCCTCCAGCCACGGCGGGACCGGCGTTATCTGAACCGGACGGGTAAAGAACCGCTCGGGCGTGACATGCGGCACCTCAAGCGTGACGGAGCCTGTTTCGGGCTGGAACATGCCGTGTTCCCGCACGGCCAGTACCTTCAAAACCCAATCGCGCGAGGGGTCAAATCCCAGCCTGCGGTCCGTGCGCAAGATCATGGCGGTGCCATCGGGCAGACCATCAGCCAGCTCCACGAACAGATCGGCATCGCGCAGGGCAACCGGAAAGCCATCTTGTTCGGCTGACAGCCAGTCTGGCGCGGTGTTGCGCACGAAATCTTCGCTGACCAACCCGTGGCGCGCGGTTTCGATCACCAGGATCGGTTCATCATTGTCCGAGATTTCGAGAAAGCTCTGGAGGTCGTCGAAACTGTCCTCGGCCAACGCAGCGCGGGCAATGGAAGTAGGCCCTACATCGACAACCCAGATGTCTAAGTAAGGCTCATCCGGGTAATCCTGCGCCTCGGGGTCGTCATCTTCCCACAAGGTGCCTGCGAACAAGGCGTCGACCTGCGCGTTGGTGTAGGTCTTGCGCGTGGCGATGCCCTGATCGACGAGATCCTGCCAGGTCAGGTCCTCCTGATACTCGGGGTCGGGAAAGGCGGGCGGCGCGGTGGCCAGCCCCTGCATCTTTTCGCGGGCCACTGCCAGCGCGGCCCCCATGACGGATTCGTGGGCGATGCGTACGCTGGCCGTCGCCTTGGTGACGCCATCCAGATAAACAAGCTGTGAACCCGCCGCGGCATCGCCATAGGGTGTTCCCACCACAATCGAATCCGAAATCGACAGCCCGCCATATTGTTCAAAGAATTTGTGAAACGGGGCCTCACCCAGACCCGAGACAAAGATCGGCTCGTTATGTTCGATCAGTTGGACATCCAGAAAGCGCCCCTCAAGGTCAAGCACCACCAGCATGTTGATCGGCGCGCCCGAAAACCCCGGCAAGGGCGCCAACGGTTCGGATTCAAACACATATCCGGCCTCACTGCCGCCCGAGTTCAGCAGGCTGTAGACCCCGTCATCGTTCAGCGCATCGCCCAGCGAAAACGGGGCGCGGATATAGGTTTCGATCTGCTCACGCGGCAGAGGCTCTGCCTGAACCGACAGGCCGCTGAAAAGCAAAAACACAAGTAACAGGATCGCGCGCATGAGCGTGAGACTATATTTCCCCCTGCGCCCATGACATTCGACGAAAGTCCTAAGTCCCGCCTCTACGACCCCAAGCCGGTTGACGCAGCCGCCCCCGCCACTCAACACTACACCCCATCCCTACGACCAAAGCAGCATTTTCCGAAAATCGCGCCGGTAGTAGGTTTTCAACAACGCCAGTCATTCATCGGGAGGACATTATGACCTGGAGCACACCGAAGCTGAAAGAAGTGAACTGCGGCATGGAGATCAACATGTATTCTCCGTCCGAGGACGAAGGCCGCGAGTACGAGCCCGACCTGTTCTGATCACGTAAAAGCAGCGGAGGCCCAAAGTGCATTTCCTGGTTCTTGGGGCTTCTGCAGGTGGCGGTTTGCCACAATGGAACTGCGGTTGCCGGAATTGCGAGGACGCCCGTAAGGGCAAGATTCCGCCGTCCGGCCAATCCTCTTTGGCGGTGTCCCCAGATGGTCTGAATTGGAGCATCCTGAACGCCTCGCCTGACATTCGCCAGCAGATGCTGGACAGCCCCAAAATGCACCCCCGCGCGCTGCGCGACACGCCCGTTGCCTCGGTCCTGCTGACCAATGGGGATATCGACCATATCGCCGGGCTGCTCAGCCTGCGTGAACAGACCCCGTTCACCCTGTTTGCCACGGGCGATATTCTGGACGTGCTGTCCCAGAACCGGATTTTCGACGCGGTCAACCGCGAGAAAGTGAGCCGCCGCCAGATTGCCCTGGGCGATGAATTCACCTTGCAGGCGGGGTTGCAGGCGCAGCTTTTTGCGGTACCCGGCAAGGTGCCCCTGTTCATGGAAGGCGACAGTGTTCAGACCGATCTGCTGGGCGAACAGACCGTAGGTGTCCGGCTGACCACCACCGACAAGACCGCCTATTACATCCCCGGCTGCGCGCAGGTGACAGATGACC
Source organism: Ruegeria sp. CL3 (assembly GCF_056536505.1). Classification (NCBI taxonomy): domain Bacteria; kingdom Pseudomonadati; phylum Pseudomonadota; class Alphaproteobacteria; order Rhodobacterales; family Roseobacteraceae; genus Ruegeria; species Ruegeria sp. CL3. The sequence goes on from NZ_JBQFPT010000024.1 coordinate 3,990, forward strand.
TTTTGGCCCGAATTGCGGATGCCGATCAGCTGTTCTTTGACGGCACGCTTTGGGATGATGATGAGATGATCCGCACCGGAACCGGTGTGAAAACAGGGCAACGGATGGGTCACATCTCGATCAGCGGACCCGAGGGATCGATCGCTCGGCTGCAAGACATCCGCGCGGCGAAAACCTTCATCCACATCAACAACACCAACCCTGTTCTGCAACCCGACAGCCCGGAACGCGCCTTTGTGGAAACCGCAGGCTGGACCATCGCCTATGACGGGCAGGAGATCACGATATGAGCCGCGACACTCTTGAGGCCCGCCTGCGTCAGATTGGGGCTGAGCGTTATCACGACAAACACCCGTTTCATCACCGGCTGCACAGCGGGGAATGCACCCCCGATCAGGTGCGCGCCTGGGTGATCAATCGCTGGGCCTATCAGGCAGCGATTCCGATGAAGGACGCCGCCTTCATGTCGCGCTGCACCGATGCCGATATCCGGCGCGAGTGGCGATCCCGCATCGAAGACCACGATGGCGGCGTGACCGAGGGCGGCGGCATCCGGCGCTGGCTGAAACTGGCCGAGGCCGTGGGGCTGGACCCCGACTATGTCGCCTCGGGCCGCGGTATCCTGCCCGCGACCCAATTCGCCGTCGACGCCTATGTGCATTACGTGCGTGAAAAGCCCCTGCTGCAGGCGGTCGCGTCTTCTCTGACCGAGTTGTTTGCCCCCAAAATCCACGAACAGCGGATTGAGGGCCTTTTGCAGCACTATGACTTCGCCAATTCCGACAGCCTGTCCTATTTCCAAAAACGTCTGATCCAAGCCCCCAAGGACGTAGCATTCGGCCTGAACTGGGTTTTGGACCATGCGGACACAGAGGAAAAAGAAGATATGGCCTGCGAGGCGCTGATCTTCAAAACCAACGTGTTGTGGGCGCAGCTGGATGCGCTTTGGTCCGGATATGTAGAGCCTGGCCTAGTCCCGCCCGGTGCGTGGAAACCGGGGGAAGGCCTGCTATGACGCTTGAGCTGCACCAGACCGACTGCCCCTACCTGCCGCGCGGCGTGCGGGTTCAGCGCGACGCGGTGCGCGACCGCATGGTCCTGCAAGCCCCGGAAAAGGTGATCGAACTGGACGATATCGGTGTCGCCATCCTGTCACGGGTGGATGGTATGACCTCGTTTGGCCAGATCGTCACCGATCTTGCCACAACCTACGGCGCCCCTGCCGATCAGGTCGAAACCGATGTTCAACGCTTCCTGCAGGCTCTGCGCAGCCGACTTTACGTGTTGGTGCAGACATGACCGCCCCTGCCCCCATCGCGCTTTTGGCCGAACTTACCCACCGCTGCCCGCTCAGCTGCCCCTATTGCAGCAACCCTATGGAGCTTGAGCGCAAGGAAACGGAACTGGACACGAAGGCTTGGGTGGATGTGTTCCAGCAGGCCTTCGACATGGGCGTCCTGCAATTGCACCTGTCGGGGGGTGAGCCCGCCTCGCGCCGCGATCTCGAAGACCTGACCGCACAGGCCGCAAGCATCGGGCTTTACACCAACCTGATCACCTCCGGCATCGGGCTGACCCCCAAACGGCTGGATCGGCTCGAGGCGGCAGGGCTGGACCACATCCAACTGTCCTTGCAAGGTACGAATGCGGCTCTGGCCGATCGCATTGGCGGCTATCGCGGCGGCTTTGACCGAAAGATGGTCATGGCCAAAGAGATCGGTGACAGGGGCATCCCGCTGACCCTAAACGCGGTCATGCATCGCCACAATCTTGATGATCTGGATCGCACGATCGAAATGGCCGTCGAACTGGGTGCCCGCAGGCTCGAGGTCGCTTGTGTGCAATTCCACGGCTGGGCTCTGTCGAACCGCGCCGCACTGCTGCCGACGCTTGAGCAGACCCGGGCCGTGAAAGACACCGTTGTCCGCGCCAGCAAGGATTTACGAGGTGTTCTGGCCATCGACTTCGTGCCGCCCGACTATTACTCGGACTATCCCAAAGCCTGTATGGGCGGTTGGGGGTCCACGGGCCTGAATATCACGCCCAACGGCACCGTCCTGCCCTGCCATGCGGCACAGACGATCACCCATCTGGAATTCGAGTCGGTGCGCGATAAACCATTATCGGACATCTGGAACCACAGCAGCGCCTTCAACGCCTATCGGGGAACCGATTGGTTGCCCGAACCCTGCCAAAGCTGCGAGAGGAAAGAGATCGACTTCGGAGGCTGCCGCTGTCAGGCGATGGCCTTTGCGCAGGATGCCGAAGCCACCGATCCCGTTTGCAAAAAGTCACCGCTGAATAGCCGGGTCAAAGACGTTTTGGACGCCATGTCAGCCAATCCTGAAAATGAATTCATCTATCGCAAAGCGTGACCCCCAACCAAGTTCTATGGCGGGCAGAAATATCTTCGGACATCTGTTGTAGCGGATTGCGGCACGCCGCAAATCCTTGGATCTGCAGAGCATGATTTCGATCCAGTTACGCCCTTTGTAGTGACCTTTGTCGTATTTGACAGCCTGCTTGCGTCGCCTTCGACCTTCGAAACAGGCCTGCATCCCTTTTTCTTTCGACGCATCTCAGATGCCGGTCAGCGTCTTAGCCACGGTCTCCAATCAGCCAGTCAACATCTGACACGCTGCTAAGTAAGGCCCGCATGCCGATTTAGTCGCTAGCGTGCCCAGCAGTAAAAAAGGTTTACCGGACGCCCTTGGCTATCACAGATATCGTGCTACTTGGTCTTAGTGTCACGTTTGGCGCAGCCAATCAGGCGTCCACGCCCTCGTTTTTGAACGCCAGACTGTTCGCTATTAGGTGCTCTTGCGCATCCAGAAACTGCACGCTGAATTGAGAGCTCTCGTTCTATTCACACCCAAGATACCGCCGCTTCCTGCTTTCTTCGGGAGTAGATTTGCAATGTTTGAAGAAGCTCCGGGACATGGCGGAACGAGACGAAAACCCAGTCGCGGCGGCAACTTCTGCAAAGGGCATGTCCGTGTATTTGAGCAAGATCCCAACCCTCTCCAAACGCAACTCTTTGTAAGTGTCCAGAAGCTTCGCATTTGTTTTGCTGAGATATCTTCTCTGAAGCTGCCGGACAGATGTACCAACTTTCACGGCAAGTTCTGAAATGCTCAACGGGTCTTCGATATGCGTCATCATGGTCGCCAGCGTATGAATGACCACCTCGTCCCCTTTGGCCTCGCCAATGAGCCGATTGGCAATTTGACTCTCGGTTTTCTTCCCGGGCTCGCTCAATCCGACATATCTGCGTAGCGCATCAGCAATATGTTGACCGTGATCATCCGAAACGAGCTCCGAAAGTAATCCCAGAGCACTGATGCGGGTATTGGCGCTGTGCAATCGACCATCTGACGCCAGGCAAGTTGATGCCCCGCAGCTGACAATTCCCTGTTCGAAAGCAGCCGCTTCAAAAGTGGCATGCACTGCAGCCGCTCTTGGTTCAGAACCTGCCATCTGCGCCAGCAACATCACGGCGCCGCCGACCAAAATCACTCTGGGTGACAGATTCATCACTTGCGAAACCCAAAGCTTTTGGTCTCCTGCCGGGCACCATGCACTCTCCAAGTCGCCCCAGAACACCGCAGTCCGCCCAGCCCAATCAAGTGGTCCACCAACTTTGTCGTTAGCAACAACACGTGCTGTCACCACATAGGCTTTTTTAGCGATCAATGTGTTCAACGCATGGAAAAACTCCACCACCAATTCTGCTGATGCCCTATCCTCTTGGCAGCGCAGAATGACTTCGATGTGATGAGGGCGTTCTTTTGCCACGTTGGCGATTTGAGCTGCACCTGCGTGACAATTTTGTATGACATAATGCTTCATCAGAACCACCAATTGGTTTGATTGGGTCAGGTGAGAGAAACATTGTTCCCTTCGATGACCCCCGCCGATTTTTCGGCGGGGGTTTTTAGTTTTATTCAGCGGCTTCTTCGTATGCTTCCATTGGAGGGCATGTGCAGACGAGGTTTCGGTCTCCGTATGCGTTGTCGACGCGGTTGACGGGGGACCAGTATTTGTCGACGCC
>NZ_JBQFPT010000025.1:0-5967 GCF_056536505.1 Ruegeria sp. CL3
CTGGTTGCGGGAGCAGGATTTGAACCTGCGACCTTCAGGTTATGAGCCTGACGAGCTACCGGGCTGCTCCATCCCGCGTCAGAGTCAGATTTGTTTCATCGTATTAGAGAGACTGTGGGCTTTTGCTAGGTTTGGCGGTGACCTACTCTCCCGGGGCTTAAGCCCAAGTACCATTGGCGCGGCAGTGCTTAACTTCCGGGTTCGGGATGGGACCGGGTGTTTCACTTGCGCTATGACCACCAAACCGAGGAAAAGCCCCCGTCGCGGCTTTGCCTTTGGCAAAGCGCGACGCGCGGCAGGCAGCGTCTTTATCGTAGATAAAGGCGCGTTGCCGCACGGTTGTTAATCAGATCAACGTTGTCCAACTCAAGGTCGGTGTATGCTTCTGGTTTGATTTGTCTTTCTGTTACTGGATCAAATCAAGCCTATCGGGCGATTAGTACCGGTCAACTGAACGCATTACTGCGCTTACATCTCCGGCCTATTGACGTGGTGGTCTTCCACGGCCCTCAGGGAGACCTTGTTTTGAGGGGGGCTTCCCGCTTAGATGCCTTCAGCGGTTATCCTGTCCGATCATAGCTACCCAGCACTGCCGTTGGCACGACAACTGGTCCACCAGTGGATCGTTCACCCCGGTCCTCTCGTACTAGGGGCAACTCCTCTCAAGTCTCCTACACCCACGGCAGATAGGGACCGAACTGTCTCACGACGTTCTAAACCCAGCTCACGTACCTCTTTAAACGGCGAACAGCCGTACCCTTGGGACCTGCTCCAGCCCCAGGATGAGATGAGCCGACATCGAGGTGCCAAACACTGCCGTCGATATGGACTCTTGGGCAGTATCAGCCTGTTATCCCCGGCGTACCTTTTATCCGTTGAGCGATGGCCCTTCCACTCGGGACCACCGGATCACTATGGCCGTCTTTCGACTCTGCTCGACTTGTCAGTCTCGCAGTCAGGCTGGCTTCTGCCATTGCACTCAACGAGCGATTTCCGACCGCTCTGAGCCAACCTTCGCGCGCCTCCGTTACGCTTTAGGAGGCGACCGCCCCAGTCAAACTACCCGCCACGCAGGGTCCCGGATCCGGATAACGGACCGCGGTTAGACATCAAGAGTGCGAAGGGTGGTATCTCAAGGGAGGCTCCACGGATACTTGCGTTTCCGCTTCAAAGCCTACCACCTATCCTGCACATCACAATCCTGATGCCAGTGCGAAGCTGTAGTAAAGGTGCACGGGGTCTTTCCGTCTAACCGCGGGAAGCCTGCATCTTGACAGGCAATTCAATTTCGCTGAGTCGATGTTGGAGACAGCGGGGAAGTCGTTACGCCATTCGTGCAGGTCGGAACTTACCCGACAAGGAATTTCGCTACCTTAGGACCGTTATAGTTACGGCCGCCGTTTACCTGGGCTTCAATTCAAGGCTCTCACCTCTCCTTTTAACCTTCAGGCACCGGGCAGGCGTCAGACCCTATACGTCGTCTTGCGACTTCGCAGAGCCCTGTGTTTTTAATAAACAGTCGCCACCCCCTGGTTTGTGCCCCCAGCCCCTAGTTGCCTAGGAACCGGGCCTCCTTCTCGCGAACTTACGGAGGTATTTTGCCGAGTTCCTTCAACATCGTTCTCTCAAGCGCCTTGGTATGCTCTACCAGTCCACCTGTGTCGGTTTAGGGTACGGTCTGATGGAGGGCTATTTCCAGGAACCACTCAGCAGCCCAATCAATCCGATAAGATTGAACTACACCTGTGATCCGTCACATCCTCCTGGCCTAGGAATATTAACCTAGTTCCCATCGCCTACGCCTTTCGGCCTCGGCTTAGGGGCCGGCTTACCCTGCTCAGATTAGCTTTAAGCAGGAACCCTTGGACTTTCGGCGAGAGTGTCTCTCACACTCTTTGTCGCTACTCATGTCATCATTCTCACTAGTGATCTCTCCACCGGATGGCTCACGCCCCGGCTTCATCGAAAGAACCTATGCCTGCGCTACCGCCTATTCGGCTACTTGAGCGCGATTACGCGCACCGCATAACCGGCGGTAAAAAAGGCAAGGTTCTATGTCACACTACGCTCTGCTACCGATGCTTACGCATCCCTAGACTTCGGCTCATGGCTTGAGCCCCGTTACATCTTCGCCGCAGGACAACTTATTTAGACCAGTGAGCTGTTACGCTATCTTTAAAGGATGGCTGCTTCTAAGCCAACCTCCTGGTTGTTTTGGTCGTCCCACCTGCTTTCCCACTTAGCCATGAATTGGGGGCCTTAGTCGTAGGTCAGGGTTGTTTCCCTCTCCACTACGGACGTTAGCATCCGCAGTGTGTCTGCCATCTAGTACTCCCGGGTATTCGGAGTTTGGTTAGGATCAGTAAGCCTGTGGGGCCCCATTACCCATCCAGTGCTCTACCCCCCGGGGTATTCGGATGACGCTCTACCTAAATAGATTTCGCAGAGAACCAGCTATCTCCGAGTTTGATTGGCCTTTCACCCCTAGGCACAGCTCATCCCGATCCTTTTCAACGGATGTGGGTTCGGTCCTCCAGTAAGTGTTACCTTACCTTCAACCTGGCCATGCCTAGATCACTCGGTTTCGGGTCTGATCCCACGAACTCATTCGCCCTATTAAGACTCGCTTTCGCTACGCCTACACCTAACGGCTTAAGCTTGCTCGTAAGACCAAGTCGATGACCCATTATACAAAAGGTACGCCGTCAGATCTCGAGGATCCTCCGACTGATTGTAGGCGTTCGGTTTCAGGTACTGTTTCACTCCCCTCGTCGGGGTGCTTTTCACCTTTCCCTCACGGTACTGGTTCGCTATCGGTCAGCAAGGAGTACTTAGCCTTCGAAGGTGGTCCTCCGATCTTCAGACAGAATTTCACGTGTTCCGCCCTACTTAATACGTCCATCAAAGCTTCCTATACGGGGCTGTCACCCGCTATGGCCATGCTTCCCAACATGTTCTAGTCACTTATCTGGCTCGGCTGGTCCCCGTTCGCTCGCCGCTACTAGGGGAGTATCAATTGATTTCCTTTCCTCCGGGTACTTAGATGTTTCAGTTCCCCGGGTTTGCTCTTAAAACCCTATGTATTCAGGTCTTAAGTACCTGTTTAAGCAACATATTGATTACCAAAGATAACAATATGAAGCTTTCAGGTGGGTTGCCCCATTCAGAGATCCATGGATCAAAGCTTATTCTCAGCTCCCCATGGCTTATCGCAGAGTATCACGTCTTTCATCGCCTCTTGCTGCCAAGGCATTCACCAAACGCCCTTCTCGCGCTTGATTTGATCCAGAAAGAGAAAGACACACGATAGTTGTGCTACCGCCTATTCGGCTACTTGAGCACAAGTATGTCAATCGCGACCGCCCAGCTGGTAACTAAAGGCGATCTTTCTTCTGAACCAAAAGCATACTTTCCCGCCTTCCATCCTGGAACCCGCGCTGCCGATGTCGGTCGGCCCCACGCAGAGGATAGAAGACAATGCATGATCGTCAGATCATGCGGGTTAGTGTACTTGACTTGGACAACTCTGTTCGTTTCAGCCGGGATATTCAAAGAGGGACGAGGAAACATCCCCAATCGAACCTCCTCCGAAGAGGACCAACTGAGATCAACGCCTCACTCGGCGCGATCAAACAGTGTTGATTGATTTCTCTCTATACGATGTCAATGCCTCCGAAGAAGCGACGTCCAATCGGACGGTTAAGAACCAAAAAGGTGCTTAACGATCTGATCGGATAAATGGTGGAGCCTAGGAGGATCGAACTCCTGACCTCCTGAATGCAAATCAGGCGCTCTCCCAGCTGAGCTAAGGCCCCATTCAGGTGCTACGCACCCTAATCTAGTGGTGGGTCGAGGAGGACTTGAACCTCCGACCTCACGCTTATCAGGCGTGCGCTCTAACCACCTGAGCTACCGACCCAGACAGGCCGGTCGGCCTGATGTGTTCTGAAGAGATATGAGGACGGCTCGGTCCATGAGTTTGATCAACTTTGTTTGTTGATCTTTTGCTAAGTGCTTCACGATCAAGAGCAAGCTCAAGATACTAGAAACATCCTTAGAAAGGAGGTGATCCAGCCGCAGGTTCCCCTACGGCTACCTTGTTACGACTTCACCCCAGTCGCTGATCCTACCGTGGTCCGCTGCCTCCAAAAGGTTAGCGCACGGCCGTCGGGTAGAACCAACTCCCATGGTGTGACGGGCGGTGTGTACAAGGCCCGGGAACGTATTCACCGCGTCATGCTGTTACGCGATTACTAGCGATTCCGACTTCATGGGGTCGAGTTGCAGACCCCAATCCGAACTGAGACAGTTTTTTGGGATTAACCCATTGTCACTGCCATTGTAGCACGTGTGTAGCCCAACCCGTAAGGGCCATGAGGACTTGACGTCATCCACACCTTCCTCCCGCTTATCACGGGCAGTTTCCCTAGAGTGCCCAGCCGAACTGCTGGCAACTAAGGATGTGGGTTGCGCTCGTTGCCGGACTTAACCGAACATCTCACGACACGAGCTGACGACAGCCATGCAGCACCTGTCACTAGGTCACCGAAGTGAAAGATCCATCTCTGGAACGGTCCTAGGATGTCAAGGGTTGGTAAGGTTCTGCGCGTTGCTTCGAATTAAACCACATGCTCCACCGCTTGTGCGGGCCCCCGTCAATTTCTTTGAGTTTTAATCTTGCGACCGTACTCCCCAGGCGGAATGCTTAATCCGTTAGGTGTGTCACCGAATAGCATGCTACCCGACGACTGGCATTCATCGTTTACGGTGTGGACTACCAGGGTATCTAATCCTGTTTGCTCCCCACACTTTCGCACCTCAGCGTCAGTATCGAGCCAGTGAGCCGCCTTCGCCACTGGTGTTCCTCCGAATATCTACGAATTTCACCTCTACACTCGGAATTCCACTCACCTCTCTCGAACTCTAGACCGATAGTTTTGGAGGCAGTTCCGGGGTTGAGCCCCGGGATTTCACCCCCAACTTTCCGATCCGCCTACGTGCGCTTTACGCCCAGTAATTCCGAACAACGCTAACCCCCTCCGTATTACCGCGGCTGCTGGCACGGAGTTAGCCGGGGTTTCTTTACCTGCTACCGTCATTATCTTCACAGGCGAAAGAGCTTTACGACCCTAGGGCCTTCATCACTCACGCGGCATGGCTGGATCAGGGTTGCCCCCATTGTCCAAGATTCCCCACTGCTGCCTCCCGTAGGAGTCTGGGCCGTGTCTCAGTCCCAGTGTTGCTGATCATCCTCTAAAACCAGCTATAGATCGTAGGCTTGGTAGGCCATTACCCCACCAACTACCTAATCTAACGCGGGCTAATCCTTTGGCGATAAATCTTTCCCCCGAAGGGCTCATACGGTATTACTCTCCGTTTCCAGAGGCTATTCCGTACCAAAGGGCATATTCCCACGCGTTACTAACCCGTCCGCCGCTCACCCCGAAGGGCGCGCTCGACTTGCATGTGTTAGGCCTGCCGCCAGCGTTCGTTCTGAGCCAGAATCAAACTCTCAAGTTGAAAAGCAGTTGCCTGCTTATCCTTGACGTTCGAACCTCTGCACATCCTTGATTGTGCTACCGCCTATTCGGCTACTTGAGCACGTTTAAGCGATACCTCCACCCGGCTAGGCGAAGGAACAATCAAGAGTCATCTGTTTGTCTGTGCTTCAGCTTCATAGAAACCAAAGTACCGAACAAACAGTGAAGCTGACACTCAATCATCGGGCCGTAACCCTATGAGCGCGATATACAGACATTCAATCCGTCGAAACGAACCAAACCGCCCACATATCTCTTCAGTTATCCATCAATGTCAAAGAACAAACACCCAGAGCCAAAAACCAGACCGTTGCGCCAATCCCTCAGCGCGCCCGCCTAAAACTCAACCTCAGATGCCCCCAGTCTATCCTGAGCGTCCCCGCCGCCTCAGCAGCGCCCCAGCGCCTCAGCAGCGCCGGTGAAGGGG
>NZ_JBQFPT010000026.1:0-5634 GCF_056536505.1 Ruegeria sp. CL3
CACCCTTACTAATCAGCGCAATCGGAACGCTGTTATTCTCATAAAAACCGCTATCCGCGGTCTTAATGTCCAAATCCGTAAACGGTTCTTTAATCGACATCAATTTCCTCCGTGTTGTCGATTTGATAGGGTGGAAGGCCGTTCTGTTTGCTGGCTCTTCTCTTATGTTTTTGCGGTGATCGCACCGGTCGTTCAGGCGCGCGGCTTTAAATCCTGACCCACTCAGGTTCTGTCGCGCCTTGAATTTTTCCTTGTGATTTCGATGTTAAACGGACACCGAAAAGGCGTCTTTGGTTATGTGGGTTGGTTGGGAAGGCTAGACACTCTTTGCGTGTGTGGTGCTCCGGATTCCGACCTTTTCGGTCGCAATGACGACGGATTCTGCGAGCCTTATTGCCAAAAAGGGGGCGTTTTGACTGATCGAATTCGTCGAAAACGACATAGTGGCACGTCACACTCAGCGTATGCGAGTGCTAGTTTGGCGGCATTACCCAACGGGACGCTGTTCAGGGCGCCGCCTGCGCTTATAGTCTTTGCCAATACACTCTGGTCGTCTTGAAGAGGAGTGAGGGCGTGGATCACAATGTCGATATGCTGATCATCGGGGCCGGGTTTTCCGGGCTGACCATGGCGCTTGAGGCGCGCAAACGTGGCCTCCGCAACATCGCTATTCTGGAAAAGGCTGGTGATATCGGCGGGACATGGCGCGAGAATACCTATCCCGGTGTTGCCTGTGATATCCCCTCGCACCTTTATTCGATGGCCACACACATAAACCCGAACTGGAGCCGCGCCTATGCGGAAGGAGCCGAGATTCAGGCGTATCTACAGGATGTTGCGCGCAAGGAAGGCCTTTACGACCTCTGTCATTTTCAGCAGGAGTTGAAGTCGGCCAAATGGGATGGCACGCGCTGGCAAGTCGAGACGGAGTCGGGGCAGAGCTGGTCGGCGCGGTTTCTGGTCTCGGCCATCGGTGCGTTGCATCATCCCAGTATTCCGGACATTGCAGGGGCCGACAGTTTTCCGGGCCCGACGTTTCATTCTGCGCAATGGGATCACAACGTCTCGGTCGCGGGTAGGCGCGTGGCAGTGGTCGGAACGGGTGCCTCGGCGGTGCAATTCGTACCAGAGATCGCCAAAACGGCCCGCCATGTCACGATTTTCCAACGCAGCGCGCCTTATGTTCTGCCGCGTCCTGACGGCCCGATAGCGCCTTGGGTTCGCAGGCTTTACGCGCGGATTCCGTTGTTGCCGCGACTGCGGCGCAAGCTGATCTTCGCGGTTTTTGAATACCGCCATCGAGTGTTCCGCGGCGATCCGAAAATGGTGCAATATGCCATGAAGTTGTGGCGAAAAGAGCTTGAACGCGCGATCTCAGACCCTGCCGAAATCGAGAAGCTGACGCCAGATTACCGGATTGGCTGCAAGCGGATCCTCAGTTCGAACGATTGGTATCCGGCGCTTGCGCGCGACAATGTCGACCTCATATCGCAAGCAGTCCGTTCGATTGAAAGAGACAGGATCATCGCAGCCGACGGCAGCGAAACGCATGCTGACATCCTGATCTGGGGCACCGGATTTCATGTCACTGATATGGTCGAACGACTCGATATCACCGGGACAGATGGGCAGACATTGCGCAATGCATGGGCAGAGGGGATGCAAGCCAATCTGGGCACTGCGATCGCAGGATTTCCGAATTTCTTCATATTGCTCGGGCCGCATACGGGCCTCGGCCACAACTCGGTCGTGCTGATGATTGAGGCTCAGGTCGGCCATATCGGCCGCGTTCTGGACGGGATGCAAAGCCAAGGGCTGGAGGTGGTTGTTCCAGACCCCGCACGGCAAGCCGCGTTCACCAAGGAAATGCAGGACCGTCACACTGACAGTGTCTGGCAGGTCGGAGGGTGCTCGTCTTGGTATCAAGACGCCGAGGGGCGCAACACGACTCTGTGGCCCGGAACAGTTGCAGAATTTCAAAAACGCATGGCACAATCCGGGTTAGAGCAATACGTTTCGGTTCCAGCCGCAGGCAGCGAGGTTTGATATGACGACGCTTCTTATTCTATTGGCCGTCTTCGCGGTGTTTCTGCTGGCAATGAACCTATGGACCCGTAGTCTGATGCGGGAAGGGCTGAAAACCGTTCCACAGATGGGGCAAATCCTTCCGGTGCGCGGTGGGCGCATTCACTACGTTGAAAAAGGCGACGCGAACGCGCAAACCATCGTGATGATCCACGGGCTCGCGGGGCAATTGCAGCACTATACCTACGCACTGGCCGACAAACTGGCTGAGGAGTACCACGTCATCGCGCTTGATCGGCCGGGATGCGGGTATTCCACTCGCGACGGTGCCGATCTGGCCCTTTTGCCAGAACAGGCGCGAATGATTGCCGAGTTTCTTGGGGCGAAAGAGGTCTCCGGCGCGATTCTGGTTGGGCATTCGCTGGGCGGAGCGGTTTCGCTCGCGATAGCGCTCGACTTTCCCCAAAGGGTAGGCGGGCTGGCGCTGCTTGCCCCGTTGACACAGAAACTGCCGGGAACGCCAGCGGTTTTCAAACCGTTGGAGATTCGCACACAATGGTTGCGACGCTTGATTGGCAACACGCTGGCCGTTCCCATCGCAGCAAAAACCGCGCCGCATACACTGGGCGCAGTGTTCGACCCGGAAACGCCGCCTTCGGATTTTCTGGATCGCGCGGGCGGCGCCCTTGGCCTGCGCCCCTCGGCCTTTGTCACGGCGTCCGAGGATGTGATCGGCGTTGATCTCAGCATTTCCGAGCAAGTGGCCCGCTATGATGCGCTTCGGACGCCGGGTGCCATCCTCTACGGCACCGAGGATGCAATCCTGTCCGCCCTTCACCATGGCCCGCCGATGGAGCGCTTTGGGCTGGGATATGAGGTGATTGAAGGGGCAGGGCACATGATCCTGATCACCGAGCCCGACCGCTGCGCCGCTTTCATCGCAGGTGTTGCCTCTCGGATTGCGGCGAGTGCCGCTCTTCCGCAGAAGGGACAGCCGACGATCTGAAAGAATCCGCAAGTTGGCGGTGTTTTCCCTCTTGACCCTCCCTGACCGCTCCCTTAAATCGCCTCTCACTCATGGCGGAGTAGCTCAGTTGGTTAGAGCAGCGGAATCATAATCCGCGTGTCGGGGGTTCAAGTCCCTCCTCCGCTACCAAATACCTCTCTCAATGCATTGTTTGTACTCAGGTATTTTGGGAGTTCCCTTAACCTTGCCATATTTTGCGCACACAGCGCTCTAAGTTGAACGTCGGAGCGTTTGCAACTTAATCGATTGTCTTTCTTCATCCAAAGCTGCCCAACTTCGACGAATGTTTGTATCTTTTCGAGTAGGTTGCCTCGAATGCGCTTCCAGTAAAGTGCCACAATACTGATCTTAGGTATTCTCTGCAGATCCCAAGGTGATTGTGGTGTCCGAACCCCGTTCGCTTAGCTGACAGGCATATTGGGGACCTCTGCGGCAATTGTGGGCTTTCCCTATTCGTAAGGCGGTGGAGCAAGTGGCCGTTGCAAACCCCTTTATTGATAGGGGCAGGCCCTTGCTGAACGGGCCGGTAATTCCGCGTACTACTCGGCCTCTTGAACGCAGATTTCGCGCTGCATAAGGTGCTACATGGGGTCTTCGTTAAAGTGCGAATGTGTATTTAGATTCCACTTTTTCGCCCACAAGTCCGCAAATTCCTTCATTAGTTCCGGCCTATCTTCAAGCAAAGCCATGAGTTGACAAGCGGCCCACATCGCCGCGTAGCCGTCGGCGTCTTCGCTTTCTATTTGAAATGCGTTCATTGCAGCGGTGTAAGGGGTTGAGGGCTCGTGCATCTGCCTAAAAGTTCCTTCAAGTCAATAAAAAAGAAAACCCTGACAAGAAACCAACGGCAACCCAAACTGAAGTAGCTGAAAAGGTCAAAGCAAGGTCCAACATCCATTCACCCCCTGAATTTCATTGCGTATCTCGGCCATCAGACTTTTCAGGCAAGGATTCACACAGGAGTATGAAAGAACACGGTTGAACACGCAGAAAACAGGCCGTTAACATTCGGTTCACGAATGTAGATCCGCAACCCAGCCGGGTCTGACCTTGCATCACCCTTGAGGCGATCCAGAACGACCCAGTTGTTTAGTGAGCAGCCTAATCTGACTGGTCTAAGTTGGTTGTTAGTGGATCGTCGGCCTAAGATCCATCGGTGTGATGGTTTCGGGCGCCGGTGGGCGATAGCCCAATGCACTGTGGGGGCGTTTTGTGTTTTAGTGTCTCCTTCATTGTTTTATCGGGATTTGTTCGTCGCGCAGGCTGTAGGAGATTCCACCGTTTAGTAGCTCGTCCCTGAACCGGCCATTTAAGCTTTCGAAGTGTTCGTTCTCCCACGGGCTCCCTGTTTCAATGTATGCCGTCTGGCCGCCAACGGCGGTAAAGGTGACATTGATCGCCCGAATTCGCTCTCAAAGGGTCTAAGGCCCTGGAGATCTTCGTGCTTTGGTTTGTCTATCCCGAGACAGACGCGTGGCCATTTAGCTATCGAAAACAGGTCGAGAGAACCCCGCCGCAGACGCGGCAGCAAGCGCGACGAAAATTTTTTAGAGAGGGCCCACTTTTTTATCTGAATCCTCTTGAACCCTGCCAGCAACAATCGTAGACAGCCGCTCACCGATGGGGTGTAGCCAAGTGGTAAGGCAGCGGTTTTTGGTACCGTGTATCGTAGGTTCGAATCCTACCACCCCAGCCACCATTCTCCGAAAGATCAACAAAATAAGGGGAATTCCGCCCCTTCAAGCAGACATGTATCTCATGCCTCCGAAGGTGGGATACAATGCGGGATACACGATCGCCACTCCAAGATCGGATTTTGACCCAAGCGACGCGCTCGCGTCGGCCCCTATCTCATACGTCGCGGTCGCACCTATTACTTCATGAAGCGTCTGCCGAAAAAAATCTTAGGCAGCGCATCAAACCGATTTCTGCGCTTTTCTCTGCAGACCGACCTACCGCTCGACGCCGTAGTGCGGGCCGGATGCCTGCTCGCGGTTTACGAGCAGAGGGAACCGGAAATCGTAAACGCAGCAATTAAAAACGAAATAACACCTGAACAGGCACTTGCCTTGCTGAGAGAGATGCTCCGCGCTGAACTCAATCGTATTTTGGTGGAACAAAATTCCGATTGCACGCTTTCGGATCAGGAAGCATACACCCGCATCGAAGCACTGGAAAACGAAAATAAAGCTCTCAAAGCAGCGATGCGGAAGCGCGACTGGTCCACCATCGAACCAGCGCTGCTTGCGGCAGGGAAACAATTTCCATCCCGGTACCAACGCCGGTTTCGACAGATATTGGACGACGGGCGGTCGCTCAACAGAGACAAATCAATGAAGTCGAAATCGATGTGCTTGATGGCGAAGATAACCGCTCCTTTGTTGGACGTGTCTGCGAAACTCGCGTCGACCAATGTGCCGGTTGGGCAGATTACGGCTGCGCGGTTTGTGGTGCAATGCGCGTTAATGGCACCTTTCATCTGGATAATGGGACTTTCGTTGCGCGTGGCGAAAGGTCAGGTGATGGTGCTGGTTTTTCGCTCATTGCTGTTGGTGTTCGCAACATTTTGCTTCATTGCCGCG
>NZ_JBQFPT010000027.1:0-5027 GCF_056536505.1 Ruegeria sp. CL3
TGAAGGATTGGCGGCCTGTGGCAACCCGCTACGACAGGTGCCCAAAGGTCTTCCTGTCAGCAATCGCCCTCGCAGCACTCGTTATCTATTGGCTATGAGGCCTGAACCTAGTCTGGACCGCCCAATCCAAACCGACCAGCCGCAACAAAATCTGCACGAACCCGATCGTTGGCCGGAGCGGCATCCTAAACAAAATCTTCAGGGTAAGGCGGGCCTGGATCGCGGCGTCGCTGAACGGAACAGGTTTAAATTGCCGTTTTTTATTTTGGCATGGTCATGGCAAATTTAATGGCATATCTATACGCTTATGTCGCCTCGCAGTCTTCGTAAATCCTTGCATTCGTTGGTCGCTAAACGAAAGAACCGTTCACTTCGCCAGAAGGGAGAGGAGATCCTGCGCGCGCGCGGGGAAGACCCCATAGTTATTGTCATGGTTGACGGTGGGCTCTGCTCGGCAATCACGAAGTACGTGTTGGGCGAGTGTTTCAGGAAGGCCTTCGGCATGGTCGTTAAATACGATCTGATGTGGTTCGAGACCAACGGCATGGATTGCTCCAACAAGAGCAGCCGCTTGTTCACCCTGAGTACGCTGTTTCCAAACATCAAAATGGACGCCGCCACGCAGGACGAGATCGATTTCTACAAGCGACATTTCTACTACAATAATCCGAAACCCTACTGGTACGACCCGGCCATCTTTGATCACCCACAGCCGCTGTATTTCGACGGTTACGCAGAACACTGGAAGTACGTGTCCGACGTCGAAGACAAGGTGCTTTCAGAACTGCGCTTCAAGGACCTTGAGTTGAACGAGGCCAACCGGGATGTGCTGTCGGATATTCATAAGGCGCCCATGTCAATCGCGGTCCATGTACGTCGTGGGGACTACGTAAGCATCGGCATGGCGATGCTTGGCGAGGATTACTACAGAACTGCCATAGATCAGATCGTCTCAGCCTCGGGTCAGGATAAGGCGAAGGTCTTCTTCTTCTCGGACGACATCGACTGGGTGCGCAGTCACCTGGCACCGAAACTGCCGCCACAAATCGAATGGCGCTGCATCGATGTGAACAATACCGAGGCCGGACACTTGGACCTTCTGCTGATCTCGGAATGCGATCACCAAGTGAGCTCGAATTCCAGTTTCGGGTACTGGGGCGGCCTGCTGAACGACAACGACAATAAGACCGTGATTATCCCGATGCGCTGGCTGCCAGGTCAGACACGCGGCCCGGAGCTGGCCGGTTGCGACACCGCGCATGATTACCCCGGCTTCCAGAAGCTCGAGAACGTCCCCGGCGCCAGAGAGTTTCGCCCGTTCAATGAGGCCTTGCAAAGCCGAAAGGGCCACCGCGGGCCTAAGTCTGAGACCGGAGCTATGGCTGGTGCAGCGCGTCGGAAACATCTATAGTGGCGCGTGTGACCGCGGCGCTACCACAAGCTCTAAGGGGATCATGACCAAATCACCTGTTGCCCAAGTGGTCGGGCCAAACCTGAGACTGAGGCTTATCACGCCCGCTGATGCGCCCTATGTGCATTCACTGCGTACGAACCCGCACTACAATCGGCACCTGTCCCCGGTCACGGGTACGGTTGCGGATCAGCGACAGTGGATCGAAGGCTACAAAGCCCAGGAGGCCCAGTGTCGGCAGCTTTATTACGTGATCGAACGTCACGACGGCACCCGCTGCGGGTTGGTACGCCTGTATAAAATCGAAAAAGACCAATTCACTTGGGGCAGCTGGATCCTCGACGCCAACAAACCACGGAAAGCCGCGCTGGAAAGTGCCGTCTTGTCATTTGGCATCGGCTTCGACCATCTAGACCTCGGCATGGCCAAGGTTGATGTCCGGGTGGAAAACACCCACGCCGAAGCGTTCTATCGCCGTCTCGGCATGATCGAGACCAATAGGACCGCGCAAGACATCTTCTTTGACTATCCGCGCAAGCTGTTCGAAGAGTTACGCGCCACATATCTAAAACTTCTCAAAGGGTGACCTTTCCATGACACGAGTTTCCGCGCATCAGGGCAGCGTCCGGATCATCGACCTTCCGCAAATCCATGATCCCCGTGGCGACCTGACCTTCGTGGAAGGGGGTAACCATCTGCCGTTCGACATTGCTCGGGTCTATTACCTTTACAACGTACCCGTCGACTCCGAACGTGGCGGCCATGCACACCGCGATCTTGAACAGGTCATCTTTGCGCTGTCCGGCAGTTTCCGCATTAAGATCGACGACGGAGAAACCAAGACCGAATTCTGGCTGCGTGACCCGCGCAAAGGGCTTTACGTCAACCGGATGATCTGGCGCGAAATGGATGCCTTCAGTCAAGGCGCAGTCTGCATGGTGCTTGCCTCGCATGTCTATGATGAGTCCGACTATTTCCGGGACTACAATGAATTTCAGAACGCGCTGCGTGGAGGGGTCGAATGATCCCTTTCCTCGATCTGGGCGCGGCCTACCGAGAGCTGAAGCAACAAATCGACGACGCTGTGGCGCGAGTGCTAGACAGTGGTTTCTACATCCTCGGTCCCGAGGTCGAGGCCTTCGAGGCAGAATGGGCCGCTTATTGCGGCAGCAAGTTCGCCGTGGGGCTGGCCAACGGACTAGACGCTCTGACACTGGCCCTGCGTGCGCTGGACATCGGGCCGGGCGACGAGGTTATCGTGCCTTCGAACACTTATATCGCCACCTGGCTTGCCGTCTCTGGTGTTGGTGCAATACCGGTTCCGGTCGAACCTGACCCGGCCACCCACAATATCGATCCGACCCTTATCGAAGCGGCCATCACCCTGCGTACCCGCGCTGTGCTTCCGGTGCACCTTTACGGCCAGCCTGCCGACCTAGATTCTATCCTCGAGATTGCGAGCCGCCACGGGCTTCGGGTGATCGAAGATGCGGCGCAGGCGCATGGTGCGGCCTACAAGGGGCAGCGGCTTGGCGGGCATGGCGATATCGTCTGCTGGAGCTTCTATCCGGGCAAAAACCTTGGGGCACTTGGGGATGCCGGGGCGGTGACCACCAACGACGCAGACCTGGCCGCCCGGGTGGCGATACTGCGTAACTACGGCTCTCACGAGAAATACGTCAACGAAGAGCCCGGCGTAAATTCACGCCTCGATCCCGTGCAGGCGGCTGTTCTGCGGGTAAAGTTGAAGGCGCTGGACGATTGGACCGAACGGCGCCGCGCGATCGCCGTCGACTATCTCGAGGGGTTGAAGGACAGCAGCCTGATCCTGCCGCATGTGCCCGATTGGGCGGACCCTGTCTGGCACCTTTTTGTTGTCCGCACCACAATGCGCGCTGAGATGCAGGCGCATCTGGCCGAGGCCAAGGTAGGGACGCTCATCCATTATCCGATCCCGCCGCACATGCAGGGCGCCTATGCGGATCTGTGCCTCAAAGCCGAGGCTTTCCCGATTGCCCGCCGTCTGGCACAAGAAGTGCTGAGCTTGCCAATGGGGCCTCAACTGGATAGATCACTCGTTAAAAACCGAGTCATACCCGAGATCCTGCGCGCCTGCTGACATGGGCGCTGGACGGTCAATCGCTTCAATTGAACGTCCCGTTCATGACGAGGCCGAAAAGCGAGAACTGAATGTCTCATTTGTGTTCTGTATTATGCGTCTCCTACAACCATGCGAGATTTGCTGCGGCGGGTCTGCAATCGATCTACGAACAAACCTATCGCAATATCGAAATCATCGTCCTGGACGATGGATCACCGGATAATTCGGTCGAAGTGATTGAGGCCGCACTGGCTAAGAGCCCCTTTCCGACCACTTTCATAAAGCAGGAAAATTCCGGCAATGTGCCGGCGAACTTCAACAAGGTTCTGGACGCAGCGTCGGGCGAACTTGTCACAATGATGTCGTTGGATGACCTCCTGATGCCGGACTGTATCAAAGATGCGGTCGAGGTTTTGTCGAAAGCTCGGAACATCGTCTTCGCAGCCAATACCGGTCACTACGAGATCGACGAAAACGGCCACCGGATTACGGATGCCATTCACCTTCCGCTTCCTGCGAACCACCCCGAAACGGCTCAGGACCTGATTGAGCTGGAGTATAGGAGCCTTGGCTCCTTCTACATCCAAGGTCAGGTGTTCCGCCGCGACGCCCTCATGGCTGTGGGCGGTTTTGATGACACGATGACCGGGGACGACATAGTTCTGCGGACGCGCCTGTTTCAGCACATGGTGCGACACCCCGAGTTGACCTTTTCGCTGGGGAACAAGATCGTTCTCTCCTACCGCAAACACGGAAATAATCTGCACCAGAACGCCTTCCGGCAGATCAAAACAATCGTGCAGTGGGGGGAAAAGTACTTCCCGGGCCGCGCTTACCCCGACCTGTTTTTCAGGTGGCTCGAACACTTTATCGAGCAGAGCATCAGGCAAGATCGGCCCGAAGATATCCGGAAAGCTTCGGATCTTAGCCCGCAGGTCGCGCAGTTCATTCAAAGTTACCAGAAAACGTGGACTTATCGCCGTCGCAACACTAAGCGGAAAATCCGAAAGTTGTTCGGCGCTTAGGTTCCGATCTCATAGTCAGTCGATATCGGTGAAAAAAGCTCCCGACTACATCTAGTGTTTGCGCCGGTTTATCACCGCGCCCGGTGAGTGCGGCGATTATTCGGGCTATTGGCGCACAGTTTCAGGTCGTGCCCTTGTGGGCAGACAAAAACGTCGCGCTCTGCGTCATGCGTGAAGGCCTCGTGGATCTGGTCGGGATACTGGCAAAGGGAATGCCCCTTTGGCTTATGGCCCACACAGTTGAAGGGAATCGTGGTCCCAGTGGGACCGCGCAAGCCCCGGAAACGCCCTATAACCGTTGGAAGCGGTGGAGGTGAGTGGCAAACGCCACTGGTTCGAATGCCGCCACGAACAAGGCATCTTCGCCCGGATGATGGCCGGTCTGGCTGCCGAACACGGTGAAGAGAAGACTGTGATGGTCGATGCCACCGACCTGAAGGCCCACCGTAACGCAAGCCTTTGGGTGTCAAAAAAGGGGACGTGGACGCCT
>NZ_JBQFPT010000028.1:0-4443 GCF_056536505.1 Ruegeria sp. CL3
TTATTCAGCGGCTTCTTCGTATGCTTCCATTGGAGGGCATGTGCAGACGAGGTTTCGGTCTCCGTATGCGTTGTCGACGCGGTTGACGGGGGACCAGTATTTGTCGACGCCCATGGAGCCCGGCGGGAAGCAGGCCTGTTCGCGGGTGTAGGGGCGGTCCCAGTCTCCGACCAGATCGCGCACCGTGTGGGGGGCGTTTTTCAGCGGGTTGTTCTCCGCGTCGATCTTGCCGTCGATGATGTCCTGCGCCTCGGCCCGGATCGAGAGCATGGCGTCGCAGAAGCGGTCCAGCTCGTCCTTGGGTTCGGACTCGGTGGGCTCCACCATCAGCGTGCCCGCCACCGGCCAGGACATGGTCGGGGCGTGGAAGCCGCTGTCGACCAGACGTTTGGCGACGTCATCCACGGTCACATGCGCCGCCTCGTCCAGCGGACGGGTGTCGAGGATGCATTCATGCGCCACACGACCGGTCTCGGAGGTGTAGAGGATCGGATAGGCATCCTGCAGACGCGCCGCGATATAGTTGGCGTTCAGGATCGCCACTTTGGTCGCCTGGGTCAGGCCCGCGCCACCCATCAGCAGCACATAGGCCCAGCTGACCGGCAGGATCGAGGGCGAGCCGAAGGGCGCCGCCGAGACCGGACCCACAGCGGTGCCGTATTCCGGGTGGCCGGGCAGGTGCTCGGTCAGGTGGGCCTTGACGCCGATCGGACCCATGCCGGGACCGCCGCCGCCATGCGGGATGCAGAAGGTCTTGTGCAGGTTCAGGTGGCTGACATCGCCGCCAATGTCACCGGGACGCGACAGACCCACCATGGCGTTCATGTTGGCGCCGTCGATATAGACCTGACCGCCGTGGTCATGGGTAATCTGGCAGACCTCCTGCACGGTGGTCTCGAACACGCCATGGGTCGAGGGGTAGGTGATCATGCAACCGGCCAGATGATCCGAGTGCTTCTCGGCCTTGGCGCGGAAGTCGTTCAGATCAATGTTGCCATTCTCATCCGCCTGCACCGGCACAACCTGCCAGCCCACCATCTGCGCCGAGGCCGGGTTGGTCCCGTGCGCCGAGGTTGGGATCAGGCAGACATTGCGGTGCCCTTCGCCGCGGGCGAAGTGATAGTTACGGATGGTCAGCAGGCCTGCATATTCGCCCTGCGCGCCCGAGTTGGGCTGCTGGGAGATCGCATCATAGCCGGTGATCTGGCACAGCTTGTCGTTCAGATCGGCAATCATCTCGTGATAGCCCTGCGCCTGATCTTCAGGGCAGAACGGGTGCAGATTGCCGAACTCGGGCCAGGTGACCGGGATCATCTCGATCGTGGCGTTCAGCTTCATGGTGCACGAGCCCAGCGGGATCATCGCCCGGTCCAGCGCCAGGTCGCGGTCGGCCAGACGGCGCATATAGCGGGTCATCTCGGCCTCGGCCCGGTTCTTGTGGAAGATCTCGTGGGTCAGATACGGCGTCTCGCGCAGCGCGTAGTCCGGCAGGCGGTACTGCTTGTTCGAGCTGTCGTCTGTCTTGTCGATACCAAAGGCCCCCCAGACGGCTTCGATGGTCTCGGGCCGGGTCTGTTCGTCCAGGCTGATGCCCACACGTGTATCGCCGACCTTGCGCAGGTTGACGCCCCGGGCGACGGCGGCCTCCATGACGGTCTTCTGCAGGTGGCCGACCTCAACGGTGATGGTGTCGAAGAACACCTCGGGTTCGACCGAGAAGCCCGCCTCTTCCAGACCAGCGGCCAGGCGCGAGGTCTTGCGGTGTACCGATTGCGCGATGGCCTTGATGCCATCGGGGCCGTGATAGACCGCATACATCGAGGCAATCACCGCCAGCAGCGCCTGCGCAGTACAGACGTTCGAGTTCGCTTTCTCGCGGCGAATATGTTGCTCGCGGGTTTGCAGCGCGAGGCGATACGCTTTGTTGCCGCGGCTGTCGATGCTGACGCCGATGATCCGGCCCGGCATGGACCGCTTCAGCTTATCAGTGGTCGCCATATAGGCGGCGTGCGGGCCGCCATAGCCCATCGGAACGCCAAAGCGCTGGGTCGAGCCGATGGCAATATCCGCGCCCATCTCACCCGGTGACTTCAGCAGCGCCAGCGACAGGATGTCGGCAGCAACGATGGCGATCGCCTTGTGTTCGTGCAGCGCTGCGATTTCCTTGGTGAAGTCGCGCACATGGCCGTGGGTGCCGGGGTATTGGAAGATCGCGCCAAAGACGGCACCTGCATCGAGGCTGTCAGGATCGGCGACTTGCACGTCAATGCCCAGAGGCTCAGCGCGGGTTTTAATGACTGCGATGGTCTGCGGGTGGCAGTTCTTGTCAACAAAGAAGGCCGCGTTGTTGGCTTTCGAACGCCCGCCGCGCTTGGCCATTGCCATGGCTTCGGCCGCCGCTGTGGCTTCGTCCAGCAGCGAGGCGTTGGCCACGTCCAGCCCGGTCAGATCGCTGACCATGGTCTGGAAGTTCAACAGCGCCTCAAGACGGCCCTGGCTGATCTCGGGCTGATAAGGCGTGTAGGCGGTGTACCAGGCCGGGTTTTCCAGAATGTTGCGCAGGATCGGCGCGGGCGTGGTGGTGCCGTAATAGCCCTGACCGATCAGCGAGGTCAGAACCTTATTCTTGCTCGCCACCTCTTTCATGTAGAACAGCGCATCGCGCTCGGTCATCGCCGGGCCCCAGTCCAGCGGCTCTTTCTGGCGGATCGCCGGCGGAACGGTGGCGTCGATCAGTTGGTCCAGCGTCTTGAAGCCGATCACCTTGAGCATGTCGCGCATCTCGGTCGGGCTGGGACCAATGTGGCGGCGATTGGCAAAGTCATAGGCTTCGTAGTCAGTCAGTTTGAAAGCCATTGCAGCGCTCCTATGAATAAGTCAGGTCGGGCGGAGACCACGCAGGCCCCCGATACATCATCACGAGCCGGTCCGGCCCGAACGGGCGGAGCCCCATTCAGGGCTCCGGTCTGGATCAGCCGATGAAGTCCTTGTAGCCGGCCTCATCCATCAGATCTTCCAGCTGCGACGCGTCGGTGATCTTGATCTTGTAGATCCATGCCTCACCTTCGGGGTCTTCGTTCAGCGCGCCAGGATTGTCGGCCAGCGCCTCGTTGACCTCGACGATCTCACCATCAACCGGGGCATAGAGTTCGGACGCCGCCTTGACGGATTCGATCACGCCGATCTCGCCGTCTTTCTCGAACTCGTCACCCACTTCCTGCTGTTCCACGAAGACCACATCGCCCAGCTGCTCGGCGGCATGTTTGGTGATGCCCAGAGTGGCTGTGTCACCGTTCACGTCGATCCACTCATGCTCTTCGGAATAATAGGTTGCCATCTTGTCTCTCTCCTGACTTCAACGCTTGTAATTCTGGGTGACGAAGGGCAGCGCCACGATCTCGGCCGGTTGCGGCTTGCCCCGAATGATCAGATTGACGGTCTCGCCCGGCTCACCATGGCCTGCGGACACATAGCCCATCGCAACAGGGCCACCGACCGTCGGGCCAAACCCGCCCGAGGTGATCTGGCCAATGGTGTTGCCTTCCGTGCACTGGATCTCAACGCCCTGACGCGCAGGCGCGCGGCCCTCGGGCTTGATGCCTACCAGCTTGCGGGATGCGCCCTCGGCCAGTTCGCGCTGGATGCGCTCGGCCCCCGGGAACCCGCCCTCTTCCTTGCGGCGCTTCTGGATCGCCCAGCTCAGCGAGGCTTCGATGGGCGAGGTGCTCTGGTCGATGTCATTGCCATAAAGGCACAGCCCGGCCTCCAGCCGCAGGCTGTCGCGCGCGCCCAGACCAGCCGCTTCACAATCCTCATGCGCCAGGAAGGCGCGGGTGATCTCAATCGCCTTGTCCTCGGGGATCGAGATCTCGTACCCGTCCTCACCGGTATAGCCCAAACGCGAGATACGGCATTCGACGCCGTTGATATCGGCCACGGTGGTTTCCATGAACTTCAGATCGCGGGAGGCCGGGCAGAGCGCGCCCACAACGTTCTCCGCTGCGGGGCCTTGCACGGCGACCAGCGCGCGGTCGAATATCTCGGTCACTTCGACGCCTTCGAGGTGCTCGCGCATATGCGGAATGTCCTGATGGCGCAGCGCCGCGTTCACCACCACAAAGTAGTGATCCCCCGCGTTCGACACGATCAGGTCATCCATGATCCCGCCGTCTTCATTCGTAAAGAACCCGTACCGCGCCTTGCCTTCCTTCAGCGTTGCATAGGCCTGCGGGCACAGGGCTTCGAGTTTTTCGCCTACATTCTCGCCGCGCAGGATCACCTGACCCATATGGCTCACATCAAACACCGCCGCCTTCTCACGACACTGCTTATGCTCCCCCATAATCCCCAACGGATACTGAACAGGCATCTCCCAGCCCGCAAAATCAACCATCTTTCCACCCAACTCAACATGAAGAGAGTAAAGTGGAGTGCGATTCGGTG
>NZ_JBQFPT010000029.1:0-3805 GCF_056536505.1 Ruegeria sp. CL3
CATAGCAAAAGCCCCGGGGTTTTACCCGGGGCTTTAGGGTTTATTGTTTCTGTGTTTACGCGCAGTCTTGGACGGCGCGTTTTGTCATGACGCTGACGAGATGCGCGCGGTAGGTTTTGCTGCCATGCAGGTCGGCGATCATGTTCATCGGGTTGACGCTCAGCCCCATCAACGCCTCAGCGCTGAAGGCTTTGTTCAAGGCCTCTTCGGCCTCGGCCCACCGGAACACGCCGTCTTCGCTGGCGCCGGTCACGGCCACACGGATACCATCCGCAAAGCGCGCCACGTAGACGCCGACCAATGCAAACCGGGACGCGGGCTGCAGGAACTTCTGATAGCTCGCCGCCTGCGGCACCGGGAAGCGGACCGAGGTGATGATCTCACCCTCATCCAGCGCGGTGGCAAACATGCCCTGAAAGAAGTCATCCGCCGCGATCTGCCGCGCGTTGGTCACGATGGTCGCGCCCGAGCCCAGCACACCCGCCGGATAACAGGCCGCCGGATCATTGTTGGCCACCGACCCGCCGATGGTGCCGCGATTGCGCACCGCCGGATCACCGATCTGACCCGCCAAGGCCGCCAGCGCCGGATACGATCCCGCCGCCTCACGCGCCACCGTGGCATGGGGCGTCGCCCCGCCAATGACGACCGAGCCGTCATCCTCGACACAGACACCCTGCATCTCGGCAATCCCACCCATGCTGACCAGCACCGAAGGGGCCGCCAGGCGCTGCTTCAGCGTCGGGATCAGCGTCTGACCCCCGCCCAATGGCTGCGCATCCTCGGCCCCCAACGCGGCAACCGCGTCGGCAATGCTCGAGGGCTTCTCAAACTCGAAACTGTACATTCCGCTTTTCCTTTCCGAAGAGCGCAGATCCGCTCTTCATCTGGCTAAAAATACCTCGGGGGTCCGGGGGCTGGCCCCCGGTCCGCCCTCTCAACTCAGCTGTTCATCGCCGCCCAGACGCGCGACGGGCTCACTGGCATGTCGATGTGATCCACCGCCTTGCCGCCCGAATTCATCGCATCCAGAACGGCATTGACCACCGCCGGCGGAGAGCCAATCGCCCCAGCCTCACCACAGCCCTTCACACCCAGCGGGTTATGCGTGCAGGGAGTCTGGCTGGAATGATCCACGCCGTAGAAGGGCACATCATCGGCGCGCGGCATGGCGTAATCCATGAAGGACGCGCTCAACAGCTGGCCATTCTCATCATAGGCGCAGTTCTCCAGCAGCGCCTGGCCGATACCCTGGCCAATACCGCCATGCACCTGACCATCCACGATCATCGGATTGACAATGTTGCCAAAGTCATCCGCCGCGGTGAAGGCCTCGATACTGACCTGACCGGTCTCGGGGTCCAGCTCAACCTCGCAGGCATAAGCGCCCGAGGGGAAGGTGAAGTTGGCCGGGTCATAGAACGCGGTCTCCTCCAGCCCCGGCTCCACTTCCAGCGGGAAGTTATGCGGCACATAGGCTGTCAGGGTCACATCGCCCCAGGCCACCGACTTGTCGGTGCCTGCCACGCTGAACTGACCGTCCTTCAGCTCGATATCCGCCTCCGAGGCCTCCAGCAGGTGGGCCGCGATCTTCTTGGCCTTGTCGATCACCTTCTCGGTGGCCTTCACCATGGCCGAGCCACAGACCGCCAGCGAGCGCGAGCCATAGGTGCCCATGCCGAACGGGATTTTTGAGGTGTCGCCATGCACGATCTCGACCATCGACTCGTCGATACCGATCATGTCGGCCACAACCTGCGGGAAGGCGGTCTCATGCCCCTGCCCGTGGCTATGCGCACCTACCATGACACTGATCGAGCCGGTGGCATTCACCCGCACGGTGGCGGCGTCATAGAGACCCGCTCGGGCTCCCAGCATGCCAACGATGTTCGACGGAGCGATCCCGCACGCCTCGATATAGCAGTTGATGCCCAGGCCCCGCAGCTTGCCCTTGGCCTCGCTTGCCGCACGGCGCGCGGCAAAGCCTGCCAGATCAGCCGCAGCTTCCAGCTTATCCATGGTCCCGTTGTAATCCCCGGTGTCATAGGTCAGAGCGACCGGCGTGTCATAGGGGAACTGGGTGATGAAGTTCTGACGGCGCAGGGCAATCGGATCGACTCCCAGCTCGCGCGCAGCTTTATCCACCACGCGTTCCAACTGGAACGTCGCCTCGGGCCGGCCCGCGCCGCGATAGGCATCCACCGGCACTGTGTTGGTGAACATCGCCTTCACATTCACCTGAATGACCGGCGTCTTGTAATTGCCCGCCATCAGCGTGCCGTGCAGCCATGTGGGCACGGAGCTGGAGAAGGTCGACAGATACGCCCCAAGGTTCGCGTAGGTGTTGGTCCGCAACCCGATGAAGTTGTTGTCTGCATCCAGCGCCAGTTCGATTTTGCTGACATGATCCCGGCCATGGGCGTCCGACATGAACGCCTCGGACCGGCTGGAGGTCCACTTCACAGGCCGGTTGCAGGCCTTGGCGGCGAAGGTACAGAACGCCTCTTCCGCATAGTGGAAGATCTTGGTGCCAAAACCGCCACCCACATCCGGGGCCACCACGCGGACCTTATGCTCGGGCAGGCCCAGCACAAAGGCGCACATCAGCAGGCGGATCACATGCGGGTTCTGCGAGGTGGTATAGAGCGTGTACTCATCCGTGCCCCGCTTATACTCACCCACCGCCACGCGCGGCTCCATCGGGTTGGCGACCAGGCGGTTGTTGACCAGATCCAGCGTGGTCACATGGGCCGCATTGGCGAAGACCTCATTGACCTTGGCGTCATCCGCCTCACCCAGTTGCCAGTCATAGCAGATGTTGTTCTTCAGATCGTCATGGACCAGCGTCGCGCCCTCTTGCGCAGCGGCCTTCATGTCGATCACGGCGGGCAGTTCCTCGATCTCGAGGTCAATCGCCTCGGCCGCGTCACGCGCCTGCTCCAGGCTGTCGGCCACAACGGCGGCGATGGGATCGCCCACATGGCGCACCTTGCCCTGGGCCAGAATGGGATGCGCGGGCTCCTGCATGGGCGCGCCGTGCTTGTCCGTCACCTCCCAGCCGCAGGGCATGCCGCCCACGCCTTCGAAATCCTTGCCGGTGAACACCTTGACCACGCCCGGCATGGCCTCGGCCGCCGAGGTATCAAGGCTGGTGATCCGGCCATGCGCGATATCCGAGCGCAGGAAATGAACATAGGCCTGTCCGGCCACGTTGATGTCGTCGGTATAATTGCCTGCTCCGGTCAGAAAGCGCACGTCCTCGCGCCGCTTGGAACTGGCTCCGATGCCACTGTCTTTGGGCATTGCTTGTTCTCCTCCCTCGGGCCGCTTATTCGGCGGCGATGCTGCTGACGTCCTGGCCCGAAGCGGCCATGATCGCCTTGACGATGTTGTGATAGCCCGTGCAGCGGCACAGGTTGCCTTCCAGATACTTGCGGATCTCACCCTCGGACGGGCGCGGATTGTCCTTCAGAAGCGCCGCCGCGCTCATCACCATGCCTGGCGTGCAGAAGCCGCATTGCAGCCCGTGGTGATCCTGAAACGCCTGCTGGATCGCATTGAGCGTCCCATCCTCGGAGGCCTGACCCTCGATCGTGCCAACCTCGGCCCCGTCGGCCTCAACCGCCAGCATGTTGCACGACTTCACGGCCTCGCCGTTCACATGCACCACACAGGCCCCGCATTGCGCCGTATCACAGCCAACATGCGTCCCCGTCAAAGACAAATGATCCCGCAAAAAACCAGACAATAACGTCCGACCCTCAACATCACCGCTCACAGACAGACCATTCACAGTCAGCGATAT
>NZ_JBQFPT010000030.1:0-1869 GCF_056536505.1 Ruegeria sp. CL3
GGAGGAAATTGATGTCGATTAAAGAACCGTTTACGGATTTGGACATTAAGACCGCGGATAGCGGTTTTTATGAGAATAACAGCGTTCCGATTGCGCTGATTAGTAAGGGTGTGATGGTAGCCCTTGTGCTTTGGGCGCTGATTTTTCCGGCGAACGCGAATAGCACTCTGGGCAGCTGGAACTCTCAGATTCTGGAGGTTTTCAACAGCTTTTACGTCATCATCGTAGGTCTGTTTTTCTTCTTTCTGGCCATCGTTGCGCTGCTGCCGGCTACCGGCAAGCGGGTGATGGGGACGCCCGGGGAAAAGCCCGAGTTCTCGAACTTCTCGTGGTTCTCGATGATGTTCGGTGCCGGTCTGGGTGTGGGCCTGATGGTGTTCGCCACCGCCGAGCCTCTGGGCCTTTGGGGCTCGAACCCTGTGGTGGTCGCGGGCGACGTGCCGGGCAATGAGCCCGAGGCGGTCCAGTCGGCTTATCGCTACACCTATCTGCACTATGGCTTCCACGCCTGGGCGATCTACGTGGTGACCGGCCTGTCGCTGGCCTATTACGCCTATACGCGCAACATGCCGCTGACCATCCGCTCGGCGCTGACGCCGCTGTTCGGCAAGCTGATGAACGGCTTCCTGGGCCATGTGGTTGACGTTCTGGGCGTTGTGGCAACGATCCTGGGTGTGTCGGTGACCATCGGCTACGGCGTCAGCCAGTTCATCGACGGTGTCTATGCGATCACCGGGATGGAGTGGATCATGGACCTGAGCGGTGAGGTTCCGGCCCCGTCGAAAGTTGGCCTGATTGCGGGTCTGCTGGTGATCATGGGCCTGTCGATCATCTCAGCTGTGTCGGGTGTTGGACGCGGTGTTAAGTACCTGTCGAACCTGAACCTGGTGCTGTCGATCATTCTGCTGGGTACGTTTGTCGTCTTCGGCTCGTTCGTCTTTGCGATGACCACCTATGGCACCGCGCTGGTGGATTACATCTTGCACTTCCTGTCGCTGAGCTTTGGCGCCTATGGTCCGCTCTCGGCCGAGGCATTTGCAGCGGCTCTGCCGGCCGAGGCTCAGGCCCATGCGGATGCCCTGATGGGTGGCGCGACCAATGCCTGGGGCAGCTATGACGGCTTCAAGAGCGGTCTGGAAGGCGCAGCAGCGGAACTCGACGAGGCCACTCTGGCCGCGGCCTATGCCGCCGGTGAGCAGGGTCGTCAGTTTGGCTGGCAGGCAGGCTGGACCACGTTCTACTGGGCCTGGTGGATTGCGTTCTCGCCCTTTGTGGGCCTGTTCCTGGCGCGCATCTCGAAAGGTCGCACCGTGCGTGAGTTCATCCTGGGCTGCGTCTTCGCACCGGCGCTGGTTTGCTTTGCCTGGATGACGGTTCTGGGCGGCACCGCGATCGATCTGGAACTGGCCGGTGAAGCCGGAGGTGCGATCATTGGGGCTTCGAACACCAACAAACTGTTCGTGACGCTGTCCTACATGATCGACGGTGGTCTGTTGTCGATGCTGAACGTGATGTGCGTGATCCTGATCATGACCTTCCTGGTGACCTCGGCAGACTCGGGCATCCTGGTGATGAACACAATCATGTCGGGCGGCAGCCAGGAGACGGGCATCAAGCACCGCATCATCTGGGGTCTGATCCTGTTGGCCGTGATCGGCGCGCTGATCCTTGCAGCGGGTGAGAACAACCCGATGGACGCTCTGCGCAACGCGATGATCATCGGCGCGCTGCCCTTCACCATGGTGATGGGCCTGATGATGGTCGCCCTCGCCAAGGCGCTGTTCCGCGACAGCCAGCGTGACAAACACGCCGAGGCACCACAGGCCGCAGAATAAACCCACCAAAACACAAACAATCAAAGCGCCGCCC
>NZ_JBQFPT010000031.1:0-1839 GCF_056536505.1 Ruegeria sp. CL3
CGATATTGTCACGCCGTGTGCTTGAACATCTTCCATCACCTCTGCACCTGAGCGGAGATGACGACATTGCTTCTTGGGTGGACGAACGCGCTGAGGAAAGCGACGTTTTTCTTGTCAACTGGAGGCGCAGCTCCGAATTAGTCGGACTGTTGATTTTGGCGTCCGACCCCAGTGACGCGCAAGCGCCAGAACTTCATATTGGCGATTTGCTCGGTGAAGCAACTTGGGGTCAGGGGGTCGCAACAGAACTCGTCCAAGGTTTGGTGTCAGCGGCAGAAAAGGACGGCCCGGTGAGGCTGCTGGGAGGTGTCAGCATTGAAAACCCGGCAAGCGCTCGGGTGCTTAAAAAGGCAGGTTTCGAATTATCACCTGACCTTTCAACAACGAATTCGCACATGTACTCCAAGAAAGTCGGTTGAAGCGCATTCGACACGTCCGGCTTGGGTTTAAGGCAGACCTTTAGGCAAGCGCAGCATTTTCGTTTGAGGACTAGAGCGCTCTCTTGAGGACGGCCCAAAGCGGTCGTTCGCCAGAACACTTGGGCGTTGCAGCGCAGCCAGTGATACCGGACCTTTGTCGATTGCGCGGCAATCAATGGATTTCCTTTGCAGAGCTCGCCTAGACCGAGCGGCGATTGGCCGATCACTGAATTTTCAACGGGCGCCGCATTCAACCTTAGTGTCACGCCGTCCCCATTACTGCTAGGGTAGCAACAGTGAGGGGTAGTCTCGAGAAATTTGGGAGAACAATCATGGACAGACGCGTATTCTTGGCCGGAACAGGCATCACTTCGGGCCTCGCTGCATTGGGGTGGAACGTCGCGCCCCTCGGAGCGGAAGGCCTCGTAGCGGCGCGGCGCTACCAGGTGGGCTCGGCGACGGTGCACGTGCTGTCCGATGGGTTCATTTCGATCGGACCTGAAATGCTCTCCGGTGTAACACCGGAAGAGTTCGCGACCTTGCTCGACAATGCGCACATAGCCACCGACGCGCATCCGAGCGCGGTCAATGCGTTTTTGGTCGAAATTGGTGATAGAAAAATATTGGTCGACTCGGGGACCGGCGAAATCTTCGGACCGACCCTTGGCAAGTTGCCCTCCGTGATGAACGCCCTCGGCTTTGATCCGGCCGCTATTGACACGGTGGTCTTCACCCATCTGCACGGCGATCACATCGGCGGCACGGTTTCGCCAGCTGGTAATCCTTATTTGAACGCGACACTCCGGGTAGCGAGCGCTGACATCGATTTCTGGACCAGCGAGGAGATTCAGGCGCAGGCTCCTGATGCCTTCAAAGCTGCGTTTGACCTTGCACGCTCCGCCCTCGATGGTTTTGGCGAACGGATTGAGCCTTTTGGCGCTGAAGAAACCGCAATCGCTCCTGGGCTCTCGACTATGGCGCTGCCCGGCCACACCGTCGGCCATACGGGCCTGATGCTCGAAAGTGACGGCGATGTCCTGCTTATTGCGGCCGACATTGTTCATGTTCCAACGGTGCAACTCGCTATGCCCGCCGTGACCATTGGCTTTGACACTGATCAGGATTTGGCACGTGAAACCCGCGTCAAGACTATGGATATGGTTGCTGCGGATCGCATAATGATGGGCGGGTCGCACATCTCTCTTCCCGGTCTGGGATATCTGGAAACAGCCGGTGACGGATACCGATGGACGGCGGCGCGCCATCAGTACGGTTAGGGTCAGGACCCATTGATTTCCGCTTTGCTGCGTGATTCACGGTTCGAAAATCGAGCGGTGACCATGTCTGATCTTTTCTGGCTGACGGATGCGCAGGTGGCGCGTCTTGAGCCTTTCTTCCCCAAGTCCCACGGCAAACCACG
>NZ_JBQFPT010000032.1:0-1227 GCF_056536505.1 Ruegeria sp. CL3
TTACAAGTTCGGATAGATAGGGAAGCGGGCGCAGAGGTCGGCGACTTCTGCTTTGACCTTGGCCTCGACCTCGGCATTGCCGTCTTCGCCATTGGCGGCGAGACCGTCGACCACTTCAATGATCCAATCCGCGATCTGGCGGAACTCGACCTCGCCGAAGCCGCGCGTGGTGCCGGCGGGGCTGCCCAGACGGATGCCCGAAGTGATGGTCGGCTTCTCAGGATCAAACGGCACGCCGTTCTTGTTGCAGGTGATATGCGCGCGGCCCAAAGCCTTCTCGGTCGCGTTGCCCTTCACGCCTTTGGGGCGCAGGTCGACCAGCACCACATGGGTGTCGGTGCCGTGGGTCACCGTGTCCAGACCGCCCTTGATCAGCTGATCCGACAGGGCCTGCGCGTTGGTGATGACCTGCTGGATATAGGTCTTGAACTCGGGGCGCAGAGCCTCGCCGAAGGCAACCGCCTTGCCTGCGATGACATGCATCAGCGGGCCACCCTGAATGCCGGGGAAGATCGCCGAATTCACTTTCTTAGCGATATCTTCATCATTGGTCAGGATCATACCACCACGAGGTCCACGCAGGGTCTTGTGGGTTGTCGTGGTCGCCACATGCGCGTGCGGGAAAGGCGAGGGATGCTCGCCTGCGGCCACCAGACCGGCGAAATGCGCCATGTCCACGTGCAAGTAGGCCCCGACCATGTCGGCGATCTCGCGCATGCGGGCAAAGTCGATCTGACGCGGGATGGCCGAGCCACCTGCGATGATCAGCTTGGGCTGGTGCTCTTTTGCCAGCGCCTCAACCTGATCATAGTCCAGCATGTTGTCTTCTTTGCGCACGCCGTATTGCACGGCGTTGAACCATTTGCCCGACTGGTTCGGGCGGGCACCGTGGGTCAGGTGACCACCGGCATCCAGCGACATACCCAGAATGGTGTCACCGGGCTGGATCAGCGCCTGGAAAACACCCTGGTTCGCCTGGCTGCCCGAGTTCGGCTGCACGTTGGCAAAGCCACAACCAAACAGCTCTTTCGCGCGGTCGATGGCCAGGTTTTCGGCGATATCGACGAACTGGCAGCCGCCATAGTAACGACGACCGGGGTAGCCTTCGGCGTATTTGTTGGTCATCACCGAGCCCTGCGCTTCCATCACGGCGGCAGAGACGATGTTTTCCGACGCGATCAGCTCGATCTCGTCGCGCTGACGGCCCAGCTCGGACGTGATCGAGCC
>NZ_JBQFPT010000033.1:0-1145 GCF_056536505.1 Ruegeria sp. CL3
ATGGCAAAGGAAAAGTTTGAGCGTACAAAACCGCACGTCAACATCGGCACGATTGGCCACGTTGACCACGGCAAGACGACGCTGACCGCAGCGATCACCAAATATTTTGGTGACTTCAAAGCGTATGACCAGATTGACGGTGCGCCGGAAGAGAAAGCGCGCGGCATCACCATCTCGACCGCCCACGTGGAATACGAGACCGAGAACCGCCACTACGCGCACGTTGACTGCCCCGGCCACGCCGACTACGTCAAGAACATGATCACTGGTGCTGCTCAGATGGACGGCGCGATCCTGGTTGTGAACGCCGCTGACGGCCCGATGCCGCAGACCCGCGAGCACATCCTGCTGGGCCGCCAGGTTGGCATCCCGAAGATGGTTGTGTTCCTGAACAAAGTTGACCAGGTTGACGACGAAGAGCTGCTGGAACTGGTTGAGATGGAAGTTCGCGAACTGCTGTCCAGCTACGAATACCCTGGCGACGATATTCCGATCATCGCAGGTTCGGCTCTGGCCGCGATGGAAGGCAACAAGCCTGAGATCGGTGAAGAGAAGATCAAGGAACTGATGGCGGCTGTTGATGAGTACATCGACACCCCTGAGCGTGCTGTTGACCAGCCGTTCCTGATGCCGATTGAAGACGTGTTCTCGATCTCGGGTCGTGGTACCGTTGTTACGGGTCGTGTTGAGCGTGGCGTGATCAACGTTGGTGACGAGATTGAAATCGTCGGCATCCGCGACACTTCGAAAACCACCTGCACCGGCGTTGAAATGTTCCGCAAGCTGCTGGACCGCGGTGAAGCAGGCGACAACATCGGTGCCCTGCTGCGTGGTGTCGACCGTGACGGCGTTGAGCGTGGCCAGGTTCTGTGTAAGCCGGGTTCGGTTACACCGCACACCAAGTTCGAAGCCGAAGCCTACATCCTGACCAAGGAAGAAGGCGGTCGTCACACTCCGTTCTTCGCGAACTACCGTCCTCAGTTCTACTTCCGTACAACTGACGTGACCGGCACCGTGACCCTGGCAGAAGGCACCGAGATGGTCATGCCCGGCGACAACGTGTCGTTCGGCGTTGAGCTGATCGCACCGATCGCGATGGAGCAGGGCCTGCGCTTCGCGATCCGCGAAGGCGGCCGCACCGTCGG
>NZ_JBQFPT010000034.1:0-1044 GCF_056536505.1 Ruegeria sp. CL3
GGGCAAAGCCGCCCTTCAGTCAGTGGGTGGTTCGTAGGGGTCCGGCGTTCCTGGGGGGATCGGAGGAAACTCCTCGAAGGTAGCAATGTGCTCCTGCAACTGCGGCAGCGCTTTTTCGGCCGCCCATGTGTGCGGGAAGAGTACGCTTTCACGCTCATGCGGATCATTCAGTAGGTTGTAGACCCTTGGTGTGTCGAAAGACTCCGTCGCGCCAAAGGCTGTTGTGTTCTCTTTGAACAGAACTTTCCAGTCCTTCCATTTTACACCGAATATCTGTTCGCCCATGTAAACGATCACGCCTTCTCGGTTCGATCTCGGCTGGACGCCCAGAAAGAACTCGGACTGGTCGATCCCATCAAAGGCCCGGTCTTCCGGCACTTTGCCGCCCGCGAATGCCGCCAGTGTTGGAAAAAGGTCCATGGAGTGGACAACGTCATTGCTTTCTGAACCAGCGGGGATCTTCCCCGGCCACTTGATCGCAAAAGGCACGCGCATGCTGCCTTCGAGGCTGGTGAACAGAGTCCCGCGCCATGGCCCCGCGGTACCATGTACCGCAGGAACCGGCGAGACATTGGCGTTTCCAACCGGAAGAGCTTCGGGGCCGTTGTCTGCAGTAAATATCACCACGGTGTCGTCGGATACGCCTGCCGCTTCGATCGCATCAACGATGCGCCCGATGTACGTATCTGTCTGAAGTAAAATATCGGCCCAGACGCCGTTTCCAGTAGCGCCATCAAACTCCTCGGACGCGATGTTTGGATAGTGGGTCTGCGTATAGGCAAGATAGATGAAAAACGGCGCGTCTGCGGCACTCTCAGCTTCGATGAATTCGATGGCCTTTTTCGTCAGGTCGCCATCTATCTCGCCGCGATAGTCCAGATCGTAGTCCCGCGCAACGGTCGCCGGTTCGCCTGCAATACCCTGCATCACAACTGGCTCTTCCATGTTGGCTTCAGCAAATCCCGGAAGCGTGCGCCAGACTGTAACGTCCGTGGTTTCAACACCGTAAAACTCGTCGAATCCTTGATTCGTTGGATAGCGCCC
>NZ_JBQFPT010000035.1:0-874 GCF_056536505.1 Ruegeria sp. CL3
CCGCTCAGAGCCTAGCAGAGACATCTCCACATCCTCGCATTACAATCGGTCAAAATGGAAACGGAACGCCATACCGGAAAAGAACCTAGGATTGCCCGAGGCAGGATTGTTGTGCCAGCAGAACTTTCGGCCTGTGAGCGGCGAGCACTGTCGAACAAACTGTATTCAGTACACCAAAAGATCTTTGCGGGTGTTTCCGCCGAAGAGTTTCATCAGCACGTCATAGAACCGCCGGCAGAAGCAACATCCATCCAGCTTTACTGCGCGGCAGATCAAAGTGTTATTGGTTATTGTGCAGTTCACCGCTATCGACGCCAAGTGCATGGGCGCAGCGTCATTGTATTGCGGGCAGAGGCTGGGTTGGCACCTAGGTTTCGCGGACGCGGCGCAACTTACGGCTTCGGGATCGTGCGTGCTTTAACTGAAAAGCTAAGCCATCCATTCACCCCAGTGTACTATCTCGGCACACTCGTTCACACGTCGAGCTATCACCTGTTCTGCAAGTATTTTCGGCGAATTTTCCCGCACCCGGATGTTAAGCCGCCCGGCAATGTTCAGAAAATCGCTCGCCAGCTCATAGAAAGCTTTTCTGATCCGGCTATTCGTCCAGAAGACCCGTTTGTGCGCGACGTCGGATGGGTCACTATCGAAACACCGCAAGAAAAACGTCTCAATGAACGGCTTGATCCATCAGACGTGCAGTTCTTTAAGCTACGCAATCCAGGTTTCACAAAGGGTCACGGCCTTGTCGTATTAATTCCGATGACCTGGCTCAACCTTTTAGGAGCACTTCTTTCACGTATTTACGAGCGCGCGCGCATCGCTTCCGGAATTCATAAACCCGACCTTTGATTGAATGGTGACTTTGCCTGCA
>NZ_JBQFPT010000036.1:0-790 GCF_056536505.1 Ruegeria sp. CL3
CCTTTCATCTGGATAATGGGACTTTCGTTGCGCGTGGCGAAAGGTCAGGTGATGGTGCTGGTTTTTCGCTCATTGCTGTTGGTGTTCGCAACATTTTGCTTCATTGCCGCGATCCGGGTGATGCCCCTTGCCGATGCGCTGGCAATCGTGTTCGTTGCCCCTTTCATCGTCTTGTTGGTCGGCAAGTTCTATCTTGGTGAAGACGTCGGCCCGCGTCGCGTCGGCGCGGCGCTTGTGGGGTTTGTCGGGGTGTTGTTCGTCATCCAGCCCAGTTTCGCAGCTTTCGGCGCGGTTGCCATTATTCCGCTTGGCACGGCAGTTGCCTTTGCTTTCTACATTCTTTTGACCCGTGGGTTGTCGCGTCGGGTGCACCCCGTGACCCTGCAATTCCACACTGGCCTGATCGCCAGCCTGTTTTGCATTCCAGCTCTAATTGTTGCGCAAGGTTCCGGCTCTGATTTGTTTGATCCCGTGTGGCCGACAGACGTCGCGTTGTTGTGGCTGTTGGGCGCTGGCTTTTTTGCGACGGTGAGCCACATGATGATGACCTATGCGCTGTCCTTTGCGCCTTCCGCCACGCTGGCACCGCTGCAGTATTTTGAGCTGCCGGTCGCGACCTTGTTCGGCTATCTTGTCTTCAATGACTTCCCGAACACGCTTAGTCTGCTTGGCATTGCCATCATCATCGGTGCGGGGCTGTATATGATACATCGTGAAAGGGTGGCGGCCAGACAGTTGGTCGCCGTGCGTGCCGTGCCTCCAATCTAAGGCTATACGCCCGGCCCTTAGC
>NZ_JBQFPT010000037.1:0-575 GCF_056536505.1 Ruegeria sp. CL3
GGTCTGGCTGCCGAACACGGTGAAGAGAAGACTGTGATGGTCGATGCCACCGACCTGAAGGCCCACCGTAACGCAAGCCTTTGGGTGTCAAAAAAGGGGACGTGGACGCCTGATTCACTGCCCGGCAGGCGCATCCGGAGGATGCTGCCGAGAGGGGTCGCACCAAGGGCGGCATGAACACCAAGTTGCATGCCATCTGCGACAGCCGGGGACGTCCGCTCAGCCTGTTCATCACCGCCGGTCAGGTCAGCGATTACATTGGTGCGCGGGCACTGCTGAGCGGCCTGCCGGATGTCGATTGGCTGCTCGGGGATCGTGGATTATGACGCCGGTTGGTTCCGGGAAGCTTTGAAAGACAAAGGGATACGAGCCTGCATCCCTGGCCGGAAGCAGCGGAAGAAACCGGTTAAGTACAACACGCGTCGTTACAAACGGCGCAACCGGATCGAGATCATGTTCGGCAGGTTGAAGGATTGGCGGCCTGTGGCAACCCGCTACGACAGGTGCCCAAAGGTCTTCCTGTCAGCAATCGCCCTCGCAGCACTCGTTATCTATTGGCTATGAGGCCTGAACCT